>CAZVUZ010000085.1:0-14060 GCA_964630485.1 uncultured Ignavibacteriales bacterium | reverse complement strand
GGTAATGTCAAGAGAAGTGTGTAAATTGGCGTATCCATGTTTTTCGTTTATGCCGCCTGGGCTGTTAGAGTTTTGACGATTTCGATATGTTGAGCTCGTTTGTTCCACTTGTCGTTGAAGCTTGCGAAGAGGGCATAGACGATCCGGTCGCAGCTCTTGGCGTCCTGGAAGTAGCCCATAACCTTGAGCCGCCGCCGCACCTCCCGGAAACACCGTTCGATGACATTGGTGGTGCGGATCATTTTGCGCAGAGCCTCGGGGAAGCTGAAGATCGGCAGCAGTTTGTCAAAGTCCTTCTCCAGACAGTCGACAGCTTTCGGGGCGATCGGGCGCCAGCGTTGGCGCCAGGTCCGGAACCGTCGACAAGCCAGCTTCTCGGTCTTGGCGTACATGATTTTGGCTGCTTGCTGTGTGCATGGCTCGCGATCGGACACCCGGCAATATTTGGCCACGTTGCGCAACTTGTGGACCCAGCACAGTTGATGGACATCCAGCGGGTAGCTCCCCTGCACCGCCGCCCACAGCCCCTTGCCGCCGTCCATCGTGATCAGCCGCAACCGGCGTCCGGCCAGTCCCCGCACCTTCAGGTTCTCCAGAAACGCCTGCCAGCACGCCTGTGATTCTGAGTTGGCCCGCTGGAAACTGATCAATCGACGCTGCCCGTCGGTCGTTATCCCGTACGCCACCAACAGCTTGACCTTCTTGGCCTTCACTCCGAACCGGACTGAGACCGTCAAGCCATCTAAAAATAAAAAGGCGATGTCGTCGGTGATCGGGGCATTAGCAAAGTCCCGCACCGCTTGGTTCAACTCTTTGAGCACCGAGGAGACTTTGCCGGCCGATACCGCCGAACCGCACAAGGCATCCAGCACCGGCCCCACCTTCCGCGTCGAAACACCGGCGATAAACAGCTGCCGAATCGCTTCCTCCAGCGATGACTCGAAGCGGCGGTGACGGGCGAACAGATCCGGTGCAAACCGGCCCGACCGATCACGCGGCACCCGCAACTCCAACACACCGGCCGAGGTCACCAAAGTCCGGAATCGATAACCGTTGCGCTGACCCCGACGCTGTGGCGATCGCTCATACTTGCCCACCCCGACAAACGCCTCAAAATCAACATCCAAAATCTTCTGGTAGACCCGCTGAGTGACATACCGGTTGCCTCGCTCGAACTGCATCAGAAACATATCCTTGATCTCGGCCATCGATTCCCGTACGTTGTGAAAATCAAAATTCAATTCTCGGTACGACATGGGGTGTTCTCCTTTCTGGATTCGTGCTTGTTTCCAAATACAAGGATACACCTCGTGTCATTTTACACACTCTTAAAGATATTACCAATATAGACAGTACGTTCTAAATTAAGTTGACAAAATCCGTCCCGTCTGCTATTTTGGTATTAAGTACCCACAACATTGGCAGGAGGAGCAATCATGTGCGGGAGAGATACCTCTGATGTCATGGCGCGTACAACAGTCTTTTTTTTCATTGTAGCGGTCATAGTCATATTCGCGGCGCCGGTTTGTCTGACAGCGCCGCCCTCGCCAAAACTGCTGGAGCAACTCAAGGCAACCGGGCAACTCGACAAGCTGGCCTCGGATATGCAGTCCGCCCGGGAGCGCGGTTGGTGGCCGACCGGTGTGAAGGCACTCGACCTCAGCGGCTCCCGCGGGCGCGAGTTCCGTCTCGACCCCGAGAACCCCGATACGATTCACTGTATCGTTATTCTCGTCGACTTCACCGACAACCCGGCCAGCCACGGTGTCGCCTACGGCATGCCCGCGGACTTCGAACACATCATGTTCTCGCACAACCGGCAAGACGACCAATACTCGCTGACCGAATTCTACCTCGACAATTCCTACGGCGGCTTTCATATCACCGGGAATGTTGTCGGCTGGTATCGCATGCCGGAACGCTACGACTTTTATGTCGGCGACGAGAACGGATGGGCCGAATACCCTAACTGCGCGGAAAGACTCGTGGAAGATGCCCTGGACGCAGCGGACCCGGATGTCGATTTCTCGCTGTATGATAACGACGAAGATAATTGGGTCGATGGCCTTTTCGTGATCCATGCCGGCGAGGGAGCCGAGTGGACCGGCAGCGCCGGCGATATCTGGTCACACATGAGCGTCATCAGCAACACGGAAAAAGATGGGGTGTGGTTGAGGTATTACTCCATGGAACCGGAGGAGCTGGACGCTTACGGTCATTCGGGTCTCTCATCGATCGGCGTTTTCGCGCACGAATTTGGTCACATACTGGGTCTGCCGGATCTCTATGACTACGGATATGATTCGGAGGGAACCGGTAACTGGTCGCAGATGTCAGGCGGCACCTGGCTCAATGACGGCATCAAACCAGCCTTCTTCGACCCCTGGTGTAAAAGAGAACTCGGTTTCCTGGAGTTTACCAACATTGAATACAGCCAGGGACTGGTCGAGATCCCGGCCGTCCAGTATAACCCGGTCGTCTACCGACTGTGGGAACAGGGCGTCGAAGGCCCCGAGTACTTTCTCGTCGAAAACCGCCGCGCCGAAGGCAATGAAGCCTACCTGCCCGGTTCCGGGTTGCTGATATATCATGTCGATGAGAACCAATACGGTAATGACGATCAATGGCATTATATGGTGGCCGTCGAGCAGGCCGACGGCAGGTACGACCTTGAGTACGACGTCAACCGCGGCGACGGTGGCGACCCCTGGGGGCCCGGAACCCAGACCGAATTCAACGAGCTTACCACACCCAACACTTGCAGTTATGACAGCGTTTCCACGCGCACGGCGATTTTCAACATTTCGCAGACCGACTCGGTAATGTACGCCGGCTTCGAGGTGGATTACTTTCGTCCCCGCTGGGAATTATTGGGCGGCTACTTCTCGGATTCGGCCTATGGCAATGACAATGACGTGATCGAAGAGGGTGAATCGATCACCTTCATCTTCACCCTGCGCAACGCATGGCAGAGTGCTACCAACGTCACCGGCTCGCTCACCTCCGACAATAGCGACATCACATTCGATGTTCCCTCGATAAATATCGGTACCGTCGATGGCTATGGAGACTATGGCAGCAATGTCGGCAGTCCCCTGGTATTTACCATACCCCCGGATTTCACGGCCTGCATAGACTCCTTCTTCCTCGAACTTACCTGCGACAACCCCTACCAAGTTGACACCTTCGGCTTCCAGCTCAACATCGGCCCCCCGAAAGTACTGCTGGTGGCGGACGACGGCGCCATGCTCCACGAACAGAGCCTGATCAATATGCTGATGAATAACCGCATCCCGTATGACTATCACAACGGCAACGCCATGCCGCCACCTCCCGAAGTGATGAACAGTTACCCGATCGTCATGTGGCTCACCGGCGACTACCGCCCGGGGATACTCTCCACGGTCGAGATCAACGCCATCAAGACCTACCTCGAATCCGGGGGAAACTTGTTCCTGAATGGCCAGGGTATCGTCGGCCAGCTCGATCTCTCCGACCCGGGTTTTCTCAACAATTATCTCCGGGCTACCTACGACACGACGATGGTGTATCCGCTTATGTACGGGTGCGAGGGCTCGCCCATCGGTGACGGTATCAAAATCCGTTACGGCGCCACCACCAACCAGACGCACCCCCAGACAATGGGAACCATAAATGGTTCAGTGGCGAACTTCGACATAATCGATGACCGTGTTACAGCTCTGACCTATGACGGCGACTACCGGCTGGTGTTGTTCAGCTTCGGTTTCGAAGCCATATCGAATTCCTTCCAGGCTATCGGTTATGCACCGCAGGACACCGTTTTCAACCGCATCTGGGAATTCTTCGATATCGACACCGTGTCACACAACCCGACGGTTACGAATATCGTAATTCCCGCCGAGGTCAGCCTCGATCGGGTATTGAGTCATCAGCCGCAATTCCACTGGAGCACTTCCGACACCACCGGCGGCATTATCCTCTCGTATGAGACCTGCCTTGGAACCGGCCGCCTGTGCCATAACCGTGACGACGTGTGGAACCCCAACGTTAACTACGGCCCGGATACGACTGTCACTTATTCGGGTGACGGTCTGCTTGACGGTGAGAACTATGTCTTTCACGTGCGGGTCAACAACGGCATCACCTGGTCGGACTGGGGATCCCTCGATTTGCACATGAATGCAGTGCCGTCACCGGGTCTCGCCTATGAACCCGCCGAGGGGGCAACGGTCTTCACTGCCGGGCCGGAACTGAAAATGACTAATGTCGTGGATCCCGAGGGGGACACGGTCACCTACTACTTCGAGTTGTTCTATGATTCATCACTAAGTGTCCCGGTCACCGCCTCGGGAGAGGTAGCGCAGGGTTCACCGACGACGGCATGGACGGTGGACTTACCCCTGGAGGAGGATCACCGTTATTACTGGCGTGGACGGGTTTTTGACGGCTATGAGTACTCGGACTACACCGAGGTGAAGTCATTCTGGGTCTCGCTGATCAATCACGATCCCGCGGCATTCGATCTCATTGTCCCGGCAGACGGGGACACGGTGGACACCTTTCACCCGCACTTCGTATGGAGCGCTTCGAGCGACATCGACCCGGGAGATGACATTCGCTATACCCTGCAGGTTGCCGAGGATTCCCTGTTCGAAGTGTATCAGGAAGTGACGGATCTTCCGGATACGACCTTTGATTACGCCAATATGACCCTGTGGCACAAGTGGCATTGGTGGCGCGTGAAGGTCTCGGACACCTATGCCGACAGCGCCTGGTCGAACCAGGTGTTTTCCTTCTTTTCGGGCCAGACCGGATGTTGTTATCTTCGCGGCGACATCGACCACAGCGGCGGACCGCCGATCGACATTGCCGACCTGGTGTGGCTCATCGATTACATGTTCACGGGCGGACCGGAACCGATCTGTTGGCAGGAGGGAGACATAAACGCCGACGGCGCGCCGCAAATCGACATCGCCGACATGGTTTACCTGGTGGACTATATGTTTACGGGTGGGCCTCCCCCGCCACCATGCTGAACGCGGCGGCAAATCGACCTGAAATGAAAAAGCCGGAACTCATTTGGAGTTCCGGCTTTCATTCTGTCAATTCGGAGTTTACGGACAGGCCGCCGGTGGTGGTCCGCCGGTGAACATCCAGTCGACCAGGTAGATAAGGTCCGAGATATCCGGCGAGAGAACGCCAAGGCTGTCGACATTAGCTTCCTCCATACAGTAAGCCGCCAGCCCCCCGTCGAACATGTAGGCTATCAATCCGACCAGATCGGCAATATCCACCTGGCCATTGTGATCGAAGTCGCCCCGGATCAAACAGCAGCTTCCACATCCGGTCATGAAAGCCCCCATGAGGGCATTGCAGTCGTTGTTGGCCGGGGCGCAGGGAGATGTCGGGCTGATGCGAAAATCACCCGCGAGGGTATCGCAGAAAAGAGGGTCGGCCGAAAGATTGCCATAACCGTCGCCCGGTCCAAAGGACGCACCGACCCAGTCGCCTCCGGGGTTACCGTAGGCGTCGTTGCACAGCGCCACCGAATCCGACGACAGGAAATACAACTCCGCCCCGGCGCCCTCATTGAAGGCAAAGATATTGCTAAACAGGTAAAGACTCTGGGGCTGTTTTTCCACCGCACCGTCCTTGGGCAAATTCCAGTCCCAGAACATGCCGCGGCCGTTACCCACGAAGGTGTTGTTGGACACCGTAAAGGGATCCACCGGCGTATACATCCACAGGCCGGTGCCGCCGTTGCCCCGCACAAGACAGCTGTCCATTTCCAGAAGTCCGGACCATTGCACCATTACCCCGTTGCTGTCATTGAACGAAATCTCCGAGCCGGTTATCCAGGCATAGGCTCCCCACATACGGAAGCCGTGACCGCGATTGTCGGTGATCTGGCAATCACGTATGCTGGCGCGGAAAGTAGCCGGCCACGGCACGCCGCAATATATTCCGCCGCACTCATTGTTGGTGATGATGCAGTTGCGAATGGTGGGGGAGGCGTTGGTAACATAAACGGCCGCCGAGTCGCCGTAGGCACCGTAAATCCTGAACCCTTCCACCACCGCCGACGAATCCTCGCCGTTGTGGAAAAAGATGCCAATGTGCGGATCGCCGGGATTACCACCGCAATCAATTGAAGTGAAATTCGGGCCGGCCTCGGAGACCAGCAGGAGCTGTTTGCCACCGAAATCAAGGTCGCGGTTGCCGTCGCCGAGAAACACGCCCTGCCCCACCAGGACCGTATCCTGGGAGATCGCCATGTCGATGGCCGCCTGTATCGTGGGAGCGTCACCGGTACCGTCAGCCTTCACATAATAGAGGCTCGTCTGGCTGCAGGCATCGCCAGTGCCGTCGCCGTTGGTATCCTCCTGCCCGGGGTTATACGCGCCAGGGCAGTTGTCCATCTCATCGGCGATACCGTCATTGTCGCTGTCACTCGCATCGTAGCAGTTCACACCCTCGGCTCCGATCAATTCGCCGCATTGGTTTAGCGGATTGTCAGGCGCGCAGGGCGACAGGGCGTCGATCTCAAAGGTGATTTGCAGGGTGTCGCAAATCAGCGGATCGTAGGACATGTTACCCAGCGTATCGCCCGGCCCGTACTGCATCTCGGTATACCAGTCCGTGCCGTTGCCGTAGGAATCATTACAGCGGACCTTTTGCGCGAACGGATAAACCGACGAAAGCAGACCATAGCTGGTGTTGAACCCGAAAATGCATTTCTCGACAATTGAGGTGTCGCCGGCGGTCACCGGCATTGCGGATGACCCGTCTTTGGGGAAGTTCCATTCGAAGGCCATGCCGTGCTCGTTGTTCAGGAAGGTGCAGTTGGCAACATGGAAAGTCCCCCCGCCCATATATAGGTTCAGGCCGAAGGTGCCGTTTAGCCAGCACACGGAATTGGTCATGTCAAACGTGAATCCCATGGGATCCCACCGGACGCCGTCGGAACCATTGGAGTAGAAATGGCAGCTGTCAATAACCGTGTTCGCCTGCGTATTGACTCCGTTTTCCGTATTATTGAGCGCGTGACAATCGAATAAGTGGAGCGTCGAATTGTAATCGGCGAAAACGCCGTTACCGGTGTTGTACTGGACGACACAGTTTCGCATCGTCAGTGACGCCGCCTGCAGTTTCAGGGCGGCGCGGTCGTAGAAGGCCGTGTCATACGCGTTTTCGAAGACCACGCCCTGAACCAGGGCCGTGATGTCCTCACCGCTTTGCAGCCAGAGACCGATATGCGGATCACTCTCGGAACCCTCGCAGTCAATCACCTTCGGCGACGACGAATCGTCACCCATGAGCACGATGTTCTTGCCATTAAAATCGAGATCGCGGTTGCCCTCGCCGGTATAGGTCCCCGCCGCCAGCATCACCGTGTCGCCGCTGATACAGGAGTCAATCGCCTCCTGTATGGTCGGGACATCCCCCGAACCGTCGGCCGAAACATACCACACTGTTTTGGCATCGCAACTGTCGCCGATGCCGTCCCCGTCGCTGTCCTCCTGCAGGGGATTGTATATTTCCGGGCAATTGTCGGCGACATCGGCCACGCCGTCGCCGTCAGTGTCGGTGTTGACATCGCAAGTCGCCTCGCCGGCCCCGATCAAAGTTGCACACGGGTTGAGGGGGTGGTCCGGAGCGCAGGGAGAGAGTGAGTCGATGGTGTAAATGTCATCGCAGAACAGAGGGTCATAGGAAATATTGCCGTTCTCGTCACCGGCCGAGCCGCTGGTCGACCAATCATCCCCGACATTGCCATAGGCATCGTTGCAGTAGAAATACAGGTCGGGGAGCCAGAAGTACTGGACAAAACCACCCTGGTCGTTGAAGGCGGCGATGCAGTTGGTAAAGATATTGTCGCCTTCGGCCATCGGGGCGTCCTTGGGCGGGTCACCCTCGAGGAAGACGCCCCTCCCGCCGTTATGGGCGAAAGTGCAGTTGGTGACCAGGACGTTCTGACCGTAACCAAGGTAGAATCCGTGGCTGTCGTTGTGATCGCAAATCGTATTGAGGACCTCCACTCCTCCTCCAAAGACTCGAATCCCGGAGGCGGTATTGTAGCGACTGCGGCAGTTCTCAATTCGGCCACTCGGTGCGCCCCAGGTCGAGGGATTCTGCGAAATCCCGTCACAGCCATTGTATTCGACCACGCAATTTCTAATCACCGGATTGGAATGCACCATGATACCGGCATCGTTCCACAGGTTAGAGCTGTAGGCATTGGTGATGGTGAAGCCTTCAAGGATCGAGGTGGCGTCTTCGCCGTTTTCGAATCTCACGCCGGAGTGATCCTCGGAGCCATTGCCGCCGCAATCGATTGTCGTGACATCCGCCCCGCCCGAAGAAAGCAACACGAGGTTGGTGCCGTTAAACGTGAGATCGCGGTTGCCCACGCCGGTGTAGGTTCCCGGCGCCACCAGGACCGTGTCCCGCTCCTGGGCGGCGTCGATGGCGCTCTGAATATCCGCATGATCGCCCGGAACATTGATGACGATCGGCTGGCGCGTCACGAACGAGTCCGGCGCCGTCCAGGCGGAATACTCCAGACCATCGTCGGCCCGACAACGCCACCAATAAAGCGATCCCGATACCAAATCAGCAATTTTCTCGGAGGATGTTTGAAGGTCTCCCTCGGAAACGCCATACTGACTGCCTGCGAGCACCGTCAATCCGACATCGCTGTAAACCTCGAAGTCGTAGGTAAGGACGTCACCCTCCGAATCGGAGCTGTTGTCGACCGTAAGGACAACCCCGTAGACACTGACCGAGTCATTAACCGTCGGGAAATATGTCACCGGTACGGCGGGAAGGGCATTCATACGAAACACGGCCTCCTGCCAGTTGCCCCAGGCCGAGCCATCGTGCACGCGTACCCGCCAGAAATAGGTGGCGCCGTCCTGCAGCGCTGAGCCCGCGTAGCTCACCGCCGTGTCAGCTGAGGCAATCTGCCCGGAGGACCACATCTCCGCCGACGTCCAATCGTTGTCCGTGCCCACCTCTAACTCATAGAGGGCCTGGACGCCGGTGCTGTCGAAGTAGGTCCAATAGAAAGTTGGTGTGTGGGCCAGAACATGCGAGGCGTCTTCGGATCCCAGACTCAGGTTGAGGGGTTGCGGTGAATCGGTGTCGAAGTAAAAGGCCCCGATATCGCCGATGGTGCCGTCGGGATCGTTGTATTGCGAAGCGGTGTTACCGCTGTTGATGCAGGGTGACTCTTCTTTAAGGTGAAAGCTTCCCGCCGCCGGGTCAAAGAAGGCCGGGTCGGCAAACAGGTCCGTGCCGTCGGCAGTCCCGCTGGCAATGTCGGCAGTGTTGTTCCAGAATAGATTGTGATCCTCGATAACCGACTCACCGAGTATGTAGATCCCGGAACCGCAGTTGCAAAAGATGTTGTTGCGCACGATGGAGGGTTTGTTGTCGGTCACCAGCCCCTTGGCGCCGCCGTAGACGGTATTGTTGTAGAAGTAGAAGGCGTTAATGAATGTAGCCCACACAACGATGTGGGCGCTGTCCATATCATAAAAGAGGTTATCTCGAATCGTCGGAGGGGTGGTGTTTGATCTGACGTACAGGGCCGCTACGCCCCCCGGATTGCTGACGTGGTGCCGGAAATGGTTGCCGAAAATGGTCGGTCCGGCATTACCTATGCGCACCGCCGCCCCGCTCCCGCTGGAGTGACTGAAAGTGAAACCCGATACCGCCGCCAGCGAGGATTCACCGCTGTGGAAATGCACGATTGGATCACGGGTTGAATCCGGCCTGAGGGTCGTTACCACCGGTCCGGCCTCACTTGTCAAAAAGACATCTTTACCGCCGAAATCAAGGTTGACGTAATATGTCCCGGGGGCCACGAGGACGGTATCACCGTATCCGGCGGCATCAATGCCGGCCTGAACACTCGGTTGGTCAGACGGAACCCTTACAATATCGGCTCGGGCGCCGAAGGCGCAGAGCAGTACCAGTACAGTCAGAAATTGCGCTTTCATTGATATGGTCCTTTGTGAGAAGTCTGATATGACGTTCTTAACACAATATAGAGAAAAAGTCTTTTACGTCAACGAATGATCGGCCACTACGGTCCGTCACACCATCTTTTGGCAAAGTTAATACCATTATTGGCTGTCAGGGCCGCAACCACTGGCTAAATGGTTGCGCCGGCAGAAAATATCGGTATTTTGGGCCGAAAAGGCGTAAGATAATTTATGAGCAAAAAAGGTGATATCGTCACCCTGGAAATAGCGGATCTGGCTTTCGACGGCAAGTCGGTGGCCAACCATGAAGACGGCAAGGTGGTGTTTGTCAACGGCGGTCTGCCGGGCGAGACAATCGAGGCCGAGATCGTGCAGAGCAAACCGCGCTATGACCGGGCAATCGTTAAATCGATTCTCAAGTATGCCCCGGAGCGGATTGACGCCCGCTGCGTTCATTTCGGCTATTGCGGCGGCTGCACCTGGCAGGACCTTGACTATACCCGCCAGCTGTACTTCAAGCAAAAACAGGTGGCCGACTGCCTGGCACATATAGGTGGCCTCCAGGATGTGGAGATCAAGGATATCGTTGGCAGTGACGAACAGTTCTTCTACCGCAATAAGATGGAGTTCTCCTTTCACGTGACGCCGGACGAGGGATTTACCCTCGGCCTGCACCATCGGGGACGTTTCGACGCCATCTTCGATTTGCAGGAGTGTCATCTCGAATCCGAAGAGTCCAACCGCCTGGTCGCATTCACCCGCGAGTATGTCAAGCGCGAGAGTCTTCCGGTTTATGACGTCCTAAGACACGAAGGCTACCTGCGCTTCTTGATGATTCGCCGGGCGGTCAACACCGGGCAGTTGATGGTCAACCTGGTAACCAATTACGGTGATTTCCCCGATTTCGAGAAACTCGTCGCCGAGATGCGCGAGGCTGTCCCGGAGGTAACCACCATCGTCCATAACCAGAACGGTCAGAAATCGAATATTGCCACCGGCGAAGTCGAGAATATACTTTTTGGCCCGGGCTATATCGAAGAAGAGCTCATGGGCCGGCGTTTTCGCATCCGGGCCAATTCGTTTTTTCAAACCAACTCGCGACAGGCCGAGACGCTATACGGCATTGGCTTCGATATGCTTCAGGCGGAAAAAACCGACCGGGTCCTTGACCTTTATTGCGGCACCGGCACGATTGGTATTCTCCTCGCCGGGGATGTCGCGGAAGTGGTCGGAGTGGAGCTGGTCAGCGATGCCGTCACCGCCGCCGGCGAGAATGCCACCCTCAACGGGGTCGAAAACATCTCCTTCTACGAAGGTAATGTAAAGGACTTCTTGAAAGACAACCCGGCGGCCGCGGAGAATTTCGAGGCGGTCATTATCGACCCTCCCCGCTCCGGTCTTCATCCGAAAGCCCTGAAGCAACTTATAGCTCTAAAACCCGCCAAACTTCTCTATATATCCTGCAACCCGGCTACTTTTGCCCGCGATGCCAAGGAACTGGTCAAAGCCGGTTACAGCCTGCCGGCGGTTCAGCCGGTGGATATGTTCCCTCATACCATGCACATAGAGCTGGTCGGGAGGTTTTACTCCGATTGAGATGACTTGCCCACCTTTGGCATTTTGACTAAATTGCCGACCATGTTAAAAAGGAGATAAACAGTTGCGTAAGATATTCGGCATTATTGTCCTGACAGTCCTGTTAGTGAACCCGGCTTCTCATGCCGCGAAACAGACGTTCGATGAACTCTGCCACGACATCCTGGAATCACTGCAGTCGTACTACCCGGTGAAGTCCACCCAGATGGGTATTCACGCCTACGATTTTCTTCTGACTGACTACTCCTCCGGTGCGGTCAAGAAGGCTATCAAGACATTCAAGGACTACGAACAGAAGCTTTACAAATATCGCAATGCCGATCTTTCCACGCACCAGCGCGTCAACTACCAACTGATGAAATCCAATGTCGATATCGCTCTTCTGGATCTCGAACGAATCAAGTGGCACAAAGTCTCGCCGCAGACCTATGTCGATGAGGTCGTGGACGGTATATACTCGCTGATGATTTCACAGCACGCGCCGCTTCACGAGAAACGCCCGGCCATCATAGCCCGCATGAAAGCCGTCCCCGGCCTGCTGGCGACGGCACGCAAGAATCTCAAGAACGTACCGCCGGTATATATCGAGGCCGCTCTGGAATCGCTCGAATCCGGAAGTCTCTTCTACCAGGAAGTCGCCGGCGCCCTGATGAACGCTTTCCCCGAAAAAGCCGATGAAATCCTGAGGATCTCAACCCAGGCCCGCGAGGCCATGAATGACTTCTCGGCCTGGCTCTCGGCCATGACTCCGGGGGAGGCAACAGCCTTCGCTATCGGCAAAAAGAATTTCGATTACAAACTCAATCACGAGTATTTTCTCGAATTCGATTCCGACTCCCTGCTCAGGATCGGCGAGGCGCTCCTCGAAGCCACCAACCGGGCCTATGACGAGTACGCCGCCTATATCGAAGAGCATCACCAGAACGGTCAGGACTCGGTTTTCGTCCCGGCTTCGTTCACTGCCTCTGATGTCCTCGACTATTACAAATGGGAAACGGCCCAGCTCAGGATCTTTGTCGAGGGCAATGACTATATCACTGTACCCCCGGATATCGCCCCCGTTGAGGTTATCGAGACGCCATCGTTTTTGCGAACCATGATCAGCGGTATCGCCTATCAACCGGCCGGACCGTTCGACAGCCTTCAGACCGGGTATTTCTACGTTCGCCCCATCCCCCCCGACATGGAACAGCCGGCACTTGATGCTCGCTTTCGCTATATTCACCGGCGCGGTTTCCGAGGCTCGGTGGTCCATGAGGCCTATCCCGGGCACCATCTGCAATTACAGCTGGCCGGAATGAACCCGGACCCGGTCCGCAAATGGCAGCGTAACCTGATGCTCGTCGAGGGCTGGGCGCTGTATTGCGAGGAAGAGATTTACCATCGGGGGCTCTATGGCGACGAAGACCCGGTGCAGTGGCTCAATGTCCTCGGCGGCATCCAGTTCCGGGCCGCCCGTATCATCGCCGATGTCAAGCTCCACACCGGACAGTTTACGGTTGATGAGTGCGTGCAGTGGATGAATGAGGCCCTAGGCGTGTCCACCGACTCCTTTCGCGAGTTTATCCGCAAGGAAGTCCGGCGTTATACCTTCACGCCCACCATCCAGATGTCGTATCTATTGGGCAAAACGGAAATCATGAAGATCCGCGAGGCCGCGCAGACGCGTGACGGCGCCGATTTCTCGCTGAAGAATTTCCATGACGCCCTGCTGGCCGAGGGATCTATTCCGCCGGCCCTGCTCCGGACAGCGATGAACCTGACGCCGTGATCGATGCCGGGATAACCTCCGGCATCTTACCCACAAAATCGTAACACCCGGCGAGCACATACCGTATATTCCGGTATAATCTCCGCAGGTGAAACATCTCCGGCGGGGACAACCTAACGGTAAGCCTTCGGCATTCCGGAACCGATAACATGTATGTGATTTCCGCTCTTATCATATTGGCTGCCATAGTGGTGGGTATCAGTCTGCTGAGGCTGAGACTGCGCTTTGAAATAGGTCCCGACCGACGTCTGCTGTTCGTCGGACTCGGCCGAAGCGGCGCCCAGAGCGACTATACCAACCGGGTTCGCTCGGTTAAGCTCTTCGGTATCGCCGTCAGTACCAAACCAATCGAAAAACGCCCGCCCGAAGAGAAGGCGCCAGGGACACCTGAGGAAAAGAAGGTGCCAAAGGCAACGGAGGGCGCTAGCAAACGGGAGCGATCGATCAAAGACCTGCTCAGCCTGACCCCCAGATGCATCAAACCGCTCTGGAGCTATCAGGTCGGGCTTTTGAAATCGGTAATAATCGAGCAACTCGAGGCCGAAGTCGAGGCCGGATTCGACTCCCCCGACATCACCGGCATGGCCTATGGCTGGTATCAAGCGTCACTGGCCGCCGTTCCGGCGGTCGTCGGACGTCTGCACTACACCCCCGACTGGACCGGGGCATCATTTCGCGGCAATGCCCGGGTCGCCGTGGCCCTGCCGCTTTACCGGCTGATT
>CAZVUZ010000084.1:0-14476 GCA_964630485.1 uncultured Ignavibacteriales bacterium | reverse complement strand
CCAGAAAGCGCGAACCTTCACCGAAGCGATGCCCGAAGTACCCGGCGACGGTGTAGAGTTTGGCCTCGCGAAACTGCGGCGCGACAACCATGCCGGAGAAGATGAAGTGCAGGTATCCCCCGGTGGAAACCAGGAGCATGAGGATGCCCCACTCGTAGGTTTTGGCGATGGCCCCGATGGAATAGCCGCCGCCGATGACGGTGGCCCCCATGGTGCAGGCAAGGAGGAACCAGTGGACATTGCGGCCGGCTACGAGGTAATCATCGGTATCCCCTATTTTTCTTACCTTCATCACTCCCTTGACAAAGATGAACACCATATAAGCGAGAACTATTGTCCAGAGAACCATCCTGTCACTCATACGCCGGATTCCTTTATCGTTATGCTGGCAGTCTCATATTCTGTCTCATGGTTTGTCGCATAAGCCGTCTCTGTCCGGGAGAGTTATCCGCCCCGATTCCCCTTTCACGATTCGTGTGGTTGAGCACCCTGTATCACTCAACCACCACCCTGGGAATACCGGATGGCAGGCGCACGAGAGCCTCGTAGTTGAGCAGGTTCGACATATCGCTGAAGGAACTGACAGTGATCTGCAGGTTTTTCTGTTTGCCAATGATCACCACCTCGTCGCCAATCTCGACATTGTCGAGTTCAGTAACATTGACGAGAATCATGTTCATGTTAACGGTGCCGACGATACCGGCACGCTTGCCGTGGATGAGCACCCTGCCGAGATTACTCAGGCTTCTCCTGAAACCGTGGAAGTAACCAATCGGCACGGCCGCAATCTTCTGCGGTCGGCTGGTCAGGTAGGTGTTGCCATAGCCTATGAATTCCCCGCGCCTGACGTCTTTGACGCTCATGACATGGCTCTTCCATTTCAGCACCCGCTTGAGCGGGTCTACGAAACGCGCTTTTCCCTCGCTCTCACCTCGGAGAACGAACCGCATGGCGGTCTCTTTGCTCGGCCAGAGTCCGTACTGGGCGATACCTATCCGGACCATGTCCATTCTCGTCTCGGGGTAGGCCAGGGCAGCCGCCGAGGCCGCGGTGTGGCGCATTTTGGGGGACACCCCCTGCCCCTTGATAAGCTCACAATGTCCGTTGAATGATTCGATCTGGTCGAGGATGCGCTTGTAATTGGCACTGCTATCCGCACCGGCGTAATGGGTGCAGATACCTTCGACTTGAAGGCAGTCGGGGTGTTCTTTGATGATTTCGATTGCCTCCGGTATCCAGTCGCTTTCAAGACCGGTGCGGTTCAGGCCGGTTTCGATTTCGAGGTGGATACGTGCCACCACGCCGATCTTGCGAGCGACTTTCAGCGCAGCCCGCAGCCGACCCAGCTCGAAGATATAGAATGACACGCCGCTCTCAATCGCCCACGGCAACGCCTCCGTTTCCACGTCGCCCATGATCATGACGTGGCTCTGCGGTGAGAGGCACCGCCGGGCCCTGTAGGCCTCGCCGGCATCAAAGACGGAAAAGTGACTCAGGCCGCAACTCTCTGCCATCGGAGCGAAAGACTCGATACCGTGGCCATAGGCATTACCCTTGATGACCGAGGACACCATGACATCGTTGCCTATCTCACTCTTGATAAATTTGATATTTTTCTTCAGGGCATTTCGACTCAATTCAATAGTGGAAGAACTGTACATGGCCTCAATCCGTTGCGGCTTTCACCGTTTCGTGTAGTATATTCACCCCGGCATCGATAATATCATCCGGGAAATCATAGTCCGGGTGGTGCAGGGCCGGCTGTTCTTCTCCGGAGCCCAATCCAAAAAGCGCACCTTTGCATAGAGACGTAAAGTGGCCAAAATCCTCGGACCAGGCAAATGGGACCGCACGTTCGTGGATACTCAATCCGAGTTGCGCGGCCGCTTTTCTGACGAACGTTACCACTTCCGGAGCGTTGACCGTAGTGGGAAATGGTTCTACCAGTCTCGTTCGGACCTTGAGTTTGAACGCGGTGGCCGCACTCTCGGCGAGTTCGATAACGTGGGCAACGAGAGTGTCCATTACCGGTTGTGAGTGCGATCGTAAAGTCGCCATCACATCCGCTTCTCCCGGTGACGTTCCGAAAGCCACCTCACCGAGACGGGCGTGGATTACGGTCGCTTTGGCAGCTTCATGCAGGGCGGTGTGATTCTGTGGCAGGGCACTTATGGCAGAAATCAACTGGGCCATCGCCAGGGCCGGGCTGTTTCCTGCCTCCGGTTCAGCGGCATGCGAAGTCGCCCCCTGTAAGTTTATGTGAATACCCGTCGAGGCTGAGGCGAAACAACCGTCGCGTACAACAACCTGACCCTTTGGATATCCCGGCAAATTATGCAGGGCCAGGGCATAGTCCGGCCTGATGGCCTCAAACTGTGGATCATTGATTACCAGTTCGCCGCCGGCACCGGTTTCTTCCGCCGGCTGGAAGAGCAAGACCACTTCCCCGCGCGAGGGCGGTGTTTCGTGCAATCGCCGGGCGAGCCCGACGACAATGACCATGTGGCCGTCATGACCGCATTTGTGCGCCACCCCGCGGTTGCGGGAGGCATGCGGAATATCCGTGGTTTCATCTATCGGCAAGGCGTCGAGTTCACACCGCACCAGCACCCGGGGACCATCGTCCCTGCCTTTGAAAACAGCCGCAAGACCATGGCCTCCGAGGCCGCGAAGAACCCTGTCGGGCTTCAGCGAATCAAGCAGTTCCCCTATGAAAGCGGCTGTGTTCTCTTCGTTTCCGGAAAGCTCCGGCTCCCGGTGAAGCCGCCGCCGTAATTCAAAAAGATCCGTCATCGGGAGCCCTCTCGCAGGCCGCCTCGACCGCCGGCTCTACTTCGAGTCTCTCCGGGCCGGTGGTATTGGTGAATTCCTCAAGAGACGGTGTCACCTCCTTGGCGACATACTTCCCGCTCATAAGGCGCAGCATGGCGGAGTAGTTGACCCGGAACTTGATCGTATCTCCCACACCGAGACCGCGCGGGTCACTGCCGAGATTGACCACCGTGATATCACTGCTGGCGCCGGCGATGCGGTGTTCGGGATCAACCGGCGTCAGGCCCGCGATGTCGGTATCCAACTGACCGACACTTACCAGGGCCCGATAACCGCGTTCTCCCGGCGACGGCTCTTCGCCGACGTCGCTTTCGAAAGGCGCTATCGATGCTGTTTCGGCCAGCGTTACCAGCCCCTTCTCTTTGATTTCCGCGATTTCGGCCTCGAGCAAGACTATGTCGTCGCGCAAACCCGGCAGGGTGCCGCCATTTACGAGGTCAGTCCCGAGGAAAATGGCTTCTCCAATGCGGAAGTGATTCACCGGCTTGGGGAGTTTGCCCTCAAGAAGAAGCGGCAGCACCGATGATGAACCGGCCGAGATTATCGGAAGTTGTTTTTGAAACTTCAGTTCCAGCAGCTCACGGTAAAGGGCCAATTGCGTGAACTGGTCGATATTCGGCACAGCTCCTGCCAAACATCCCAGATTGGCCCCGATTCCGATTACCTCTATATTCGAAAGTTCGAATACCTGTTCGTAGAATCGAATCAGCGACCCCGGCAAGATCCCCTCTCGCAGGTCACCCAGCTCTATCATTATTATAATGCGGTGAATTCGATCGAGCTTTTTGGCCTCGGCATTGAGCTTCTCAATTACCTCGATTTCACTGTTGAGGCTGACGTCTGTCATCGCTGCGACCTCCTTAACTGAGGACAAGTCGGAGACCCGCAGATACCAGGCTTCAAAATCGGGGATTATTTTCTCAATGGCATGCAGATTCGACAGACGCGAGTCACCCATGGAGCGCACTCCCAGAAGCTGCAATGCCCTCAGAGTGTCTGGATGGCCGCAAAGCACCTTGGTCACCACCGTCCAGGAGGCCGGGTGACCGTCCATCCAGAATTTCACCGTTCGGAGATTCTCTTTGAGTCGGTGCAGATTTATGGTTACACGGTTCATTTGTGATACCTCATCTCAGCATATTTACTGATCATGCCCAGTCGCTCGTAAAGATGCTTGGCCGGATTGTCATACTCGACATGGAGCTTAACGTCGCCGTCGGCCAGTTCGAAGGACCGGTTGATGATCCTGGCACCGAGTCCCTTGCCGCGGGTCGATGGATCCACGGCGACCATCAACAGCAGGTTTTCGGGTATGTATCCTTTCATACCCGTGCGGAGCATGATGAGGGACCCGAGCGGCTTATGGTCGGCTTCTGCCAGAAGTACGAAGCCCTTTTCACCGTAAGCCGGATCGAGGGCGTCGGTTATCCCCCGGCGGACTTCTTCCACCGGATCTTCGTAAGGTTTGAGGCTCTCATGAAGGAATTCCGCCAGTTGATCCGGGGTTATCCACTCCGGGAAATCCTGAAAGCTGTGTATTTCGTGAAGCTTTATCTCAGATGTCGTTTCTTTGTCGGTTACCTGTTTGTTCACGTTTTCAACTCCTCTCTTTCTTCCCGCAATGCTGCGGGTTCTCCCTGTTACTACTTGCTGCGAGGCGCATCGGCGGCTGGCGCATCGGTCTCCAGTATCGGCGCTGCATCCAGTCGTTTGGCCTCCATGAGGTCAACTACCCGCTCCAGCGAGCCGGCGATCGTGGCTCGCTCTTTTTCCGGAAGATTGTTGACTGCCTCCGCTAAACCGTCCTGGAGAGCGGATGGTGCTTTCGCCAGAAGCTCAATACCGGCCTCGGCTGCCACAATGTCAACCACACGGCGATCGCTGGATCGACGCTCCCGCCTGACCAGGTCGCGCTTTTCCAGACGGTCGACTATCCCAACTACCGTGCTGGGCCCGAGGTATACCGAGCGGGCAATGCTCGAAATCGTGGTTGGGCCGTTTTCCACGATGCTGCTGAGGCAGACAAGCTGAGGTGCTGTCAATTGACAAGTGGCCTTGAGCTTACGTGAATAAATGTCCACCGCCCGGATGATTCTCCGGATCGACCGGAGAATCTGTAGATCATGCCTGGCTTCGGGCACGGCGGGCAGATCGCTATTTGCGCCGGCACCATTGGCACTCGCGGCGCTGCTGTCCGGAACCTGCTCTAACAGCGAATGGAGTCTCTTGTCGCTCATCTCTTGTTCTTTTCCGATATAAGTCTGCGAATAAGCATAGCTTATCGTTACCTCCCTACGTCAACTATTTCACTTCACATATTGTCACCTAAGAAGGTTTCAACACGAACGATTGTCAAGTGTTTATTTGGGATATTTTGTGTCCAGTTCCCACCATCATCTCTGATATCTTATATTGTTATTAGTGATGGGCTTACCGTGTTGCTGTGTCAGTCTGTCGAGCACCGGTCCTGAGCCTCAGAAATCTGGAAATAACTGTCCAGGCGCAAATTGTATAGAACATCCCGGCCCAGGTGCCCAGACCCAGCACGTGGAAGACCATCCCGGAGTAACCTCGGAAATAGAATACGAGCGCGGCAAAAACCACCCCACACGTCCCGATCACCGACCAGAAAAGCAATTTGCGCACGGCCGGTCTCCTCTTGAAATCGGTCGGTGGCGAGGGCACGAGGCGAGCTTTAACCAAATAAACCGGCACGAAAATAGCCCCGGCCACGCTACTGATATGCTGCAGCCACCGGCAATTGGGGCGCATTACACCGAATATCCATCGCGGCTCGGCCAGCCAGGGAAATATTTTCACAATCTCGCCGTCGAGATGCGTCATCGAATCCCAGAAAAAGTGGCTCAGCGTCCCGATCAACACTGATGTAATCAGTATCAGCCACGCCCGGATAGTCTTTGGTTGAAAATGGCTATAAGCAAGCCCAGAAAACAGCCGGTCAAAGGGATGCGGTAGATTCAATACCGCGTGATACTTGAACAAATAGTGAAAGGCAAAGGTGAACACGATTCCCGCCGGCAGGCAAAAAATCAAAAGCCCCAGCCAGCTATGGCTTACGCCGCGCCCGGTGGTGTCGACGGTCAGGAAATAGACCAGATCGGGTGCCATGGCCCCGGCCATTAAACCGCTCAGCGAAAACCATGTCGGTCGAAGTTTCTTGAGCGGCAGGACTATCGCCGGATGAGAGGTAGTGAACGGCATCGAGTATTATAACCGCTATCACCGCCGCCGTTCACGTTTTATATGCCCGCTGGGACATATTCTTTTCAAAATCCGCTTTAACTCACCGCAAAATAGATTATATTCTTCCCACGGCCGCAGGGCAACATTTTGGGTTCACGCCGGTTTCAGTCACCAAAACCTGAGCCGGTCGGAGATGTCCGCACTGCAAGTGGGGAGTCCGTGACCCATAGGGCGACCGTCGAAGACTGGGCATTTGACATTAGAAAGAGGCTACTATGGTTAGTAAAGATGCTGTTATGCAGGTGTTGGGCAAGATCGAGGACCCGGAACTCAAAAAGTCGTTTGCGGAACTCGATATGGTCCGGCGAATCGATATCGACGGTGGCAATGTCACGGTGGAGATCGCCCTGACCGTCCCCGGCTGTCCCATGAAAGCTAAGATCAGCGATGATATTACCGCCGGCGTGAAGGCCCTTGATGAAGTCGAGAATGTCGATGTCCACTTCTCCGCCATGACCGACGAAGAGCGCGAAAAGCTCAAGGCCAAACTGGGCCACGGCCGGCGAGCAGCCAAGGAACAGCCGGAACTGACTTATGCCAAACGCTTTATCATGGTGGCCTCCGGCAAAGGCGGGGTGGGCAAATCTACCGTCACGACGAACCTGGCAACCGCCATGGCCCGCCTCGGATATAAGGTGGGAGTGCTTGATGCGGACGTCTACGGTTTCTCCATTCCGCGCATGCTGGGCCTCACCGATCAGCCGACAGTTATCGACGATAAAATCGTCCCGCTGCGCCGCGGCGACAATATGCAAATCGTCTCCATGGGGCTGTTCATCGACGAAGACGAGCCCGTGGTATGGCGCGGACCATTGGTGCACAAAGCCATCAACCAGTTTTTGAACGATGTCCTGTGGGATCAGCTCGATTACCTGTTTATGGATCTTCCCCCCGGAACCGGTGATGTGACGATTTCCATCGCCCAGGCGGTTCCCGCCGCCGAATTGCTTGTGGTCACCACGCCGCAGTCAACCGCCACCCACGTTGCCGGACGTGTCGCAAAACTCGCTGAGAAAACCGATCTCAAGGTCATCGGCGTTATCGAAAACATGGCCTATTACGAGACTAACGGTAAGAAAGACTACATCTTCGGTAAAGACGGCGGCAAGGATCTGGCCAAGAAACTGGGTGTGAAAATGCTCGGGGAAATCCCGCTGATCACGGCCATTCGCGAGGGATCCGACACCGGCAAACCGGTTGCCGTCGATGGCGACGAGACTCAGATAGGTATCTTCGAGGCCCTGGCCCGCAGCCTCCATGGAATGGCATGACGATAAACGCCTTCTAACAATGCGACTTATGGCTCGGCGATTAATAATGAGGTTATCAACACCGGCCGAGGCCCTTTTCGGGTACATTTTTTCAGGTCGCTAAGGCGATAGAGAACAGTCAGTTCTAAATTTCCACATTTTATTACCGGCACCGGCTTGACCTCCGGTCGCCGGTTTCTTATTTATGCACGTGAAAGCGATTGTACCACAGAATGTTAGTAACGTGTGGATGGACTCCACGGCACCCTCCGGAGCCTTTGTCCCCCATCAGATTAGGAGACAGTTTAAAAGCGTAGAGTGTGGATAACTATGTTGAGAGTTAACCGCAAACTTAGCCACGGTTGCAGTAATTGACTGACATACATTAGCTTGTATGCAGGAGGAAATGTTGATTAAAGACGAGGGGGGAAGTTGTGAACTTCCAGGCTAATTTATCAAACTCACAGGAATGGAAAGACTGTCTTGAGTATATGGCCCACCGGGTCAAAGAGCAGTCGTTCAATACCTGGCTTAAACCGACCAAGGGACAGCCGACCGGAAATGGGGATTTCAAGCTGGCCGTTCCCAATCAATTCGTGGCGGACTGGATTGATGGTCACTTTAGAAACGTTATCGAGGAGGCGTTCCGGGAGGTACTGGGCGGCGACTATCTTCTCGACTATGTTATCAGCGAGAATTTGGATCCGGACCAGCAGGTAAAAATGGAATTCTCGACCGCCCAACCCGTACCGCAACTGCAGGTCAAACCGGCGGAGCAATTCAACCACAATCTCAGTGTTCGCTACCAGTTCGATTCGCTCGTCGTGGGCGATTTCAACCAGTTCGCCTGCGCCGCCTCAATGGCGGTCGCGGATGCCCCCGGTACGACACGGTACAACCCGCTGTTCATTTACGGCGGCACCGGTCTGGGGAAGACGCACATTGTCCAGGCCATCGGGCACCGCATTTTGGACCTTTTCCCGAATAAGAGAGTCATGTACGCCACCTCGGAGAAATTTACCTCCGATTTCATTGCCTCGATCTCCGAGGGATCCGTTTCCGATTTCACGAGGGCCTATCGCGATGTCGATGCCCTGATAATCGACGACATCCAGTTCTTCACCGGCAAAGAGTCAACCCAGGAGCAGTTCTTTCATACTTTCAACACTCTTTACCATTACGGCAAGCAGATAATCCTGACCTCGGACCGCCCAACCCGCGAGATCAAAGGTCTTGAAGAGCGCCTGCTCTCGCGCTTCTCCTGGGGGCTTGTAACGGATCTTCAGGCGCCAGATTTCGAAAACCGTACGGCTATTCTCTATAAGAAGCTCGAATCAGAGGGCACCAGTTTGCCCGACGACGTTATTCGCTACGTAGCCGACAATATCAAGACGAATATCCGTGAACTTGAGGGTACCCTGATCCGGTTGCTCGCCTATGCGTCGCTAAAGCAGGTCCCGATCGATCTGCCGCTGGCGCAGAAACTCCTTTCCGACAGCTTCGTGCAGTCGAAAAAGGAAGTGACCATACAGATGATCCAGAAGAAAACCGCCGATCATTTCAAGATCGATCCTTCGATGATGAAGGCCAAAAAGAAGACTTCGCATATCGCCCTGGCCCGCCAGGTGGCGATGTATCTTTCGCGTTCGCTGACGAATTGTTCACTGAAAGTTATCGGCGGTGAGTTTGGCGGCCGGGACCATTCCACTGTGATTCACGCCTGCGATCTGGTGTCAAAAAAGATGCAGGCCGAGGCCTCGTTCCGCGAGAAAATAGACAAACTGAGTGCATCATTGCTGTATTGACAACATGTGGTTTACTATGTGGATTAACTGCGATCAAAGTGCGATGGAGATGAAATTGTTGAAAACTCGTTGTATTGTTGACTACTCGGAATTAACTTTGGGGATAAATCATCAGCTTATTGACGGGTTAAGTACGCCAGTAGCAATGAGAAAACCCGCTCTAACGAGGAGTAGTACACAAATCGACATTGCTTATTATTATTAGTTTTTCTGTATATACATAAAAGAGTAAATTAGGGAGAGTGTGGAGACTGTTAATTAGAGGGTTCTATAGATGAAGTTTTCCTTACCGAAATCGCGATTGAGTAATTATCTGCAACATGTCTGGCAGGTGGTACCAACAAAGTCAACGCTTCCGATTCTGAGTAATATCCTGGTGGAAGCCCTGGAGAATAAACTTAAGATCTCGGCTACCGATCTGGATATATCGATTACTGCCTCGATGGAGTGCAAGGTGTCGAAAAAGGGCTCAGTATCACTGCCGGCGAAATTCCTGTTTGAAATCATCAAAGAGGTTCCGGAATCCGATATCTCCTTTGATGTCTCCGGCTCCCGCATGGAAATAAAAATCCCCAATGGATCATACAAGATCGGGACGGTTGCCGCCGATGACTTCCCGAAACTTCCGGCCATAAATACCAAGAAGGAGATCAAGATCAACGGCTCCGAACTGGTGGCAATGATTCGCAAAACGAGTTTCGCCTGCTCCGATGATGAGACCCGGCCGGCGCTAAACGGAGTGTTGTGGCAGACCAAGGACGAGAGAATGCAGATGGTGGCCACCGACGGTCATCGCCTGGCGCGGACATGCGTCGACAATACCCGTCTCCAGGGTATGAGCGAAGACGTTATTATCCCGCCGAAAGTCCTCAACCTGATCCCGAAATTTATCAGCAAGGATGACCAGGAAATCGGCATTATATTTGGCGAGAATAATATCATCTTCAACCTGGGCGACATCATCCTGACGTCACGTCTGATCGAGGGACCCTATCCGAATTTCGAGCAGGTGATTCCGAAGTCAAACGACAAGAAATTGACCGTCTCCAAGGAAGAACTTGCAGGTGCGGTGCGAAGGGTGGCTATTCTATCGAATGCCCTGACCCACCAGGTCAAATTTGCGGTCGATTCGAACGGCCTGACGCTGTCGACGACCAACGCCGATGTGGGTGGTGAAGCGAAGGAATTACTTGAATGTGATTACAACGGCGACCCCATCGAGATGGGCTATAACGCGAATTATATTGCCGAGATACTGAACAAAGTCGAAGGTGATGAGGTCTCGTTCGAGCTATCGACACCGGTGGCGGCCGGCGTTATTTATGGTCCGAACGTGCCGCCGGAGGACTATCTCTGTCTCGTGATGCCGCTGAGACTGGCTGACTGAGCAAACCGAGAGAATTTTATAAATGGCAGATTGCGAAGTCTGCCATTTTTCATTTAAGCATGTATATAGAGACTCTGAAGGCCCGCAATTTCCGCAATTTCTCCGAGCTCGAAGCCGAGTTCTCGCGCGGCGTTAATATTTTCTACGGGCGCAACGGTTCCGGTAAGACCAATCTTTTGGAAGCTCTCTTCGTTATGTGTCTCGGGCGATCGCAGCGTGGCGCCGGCGACGCGGTGATGCTCAGGAGTGAGGCCGATGTCTTCCGCCTGGAGGGCAAGTTGCATACCTCCCGTGGAAGTAGCGAGGTGGCGGTGGCCTACCAGAAGAATACCCGTAAGAAGGTCGTGATTGACGGCGTGACTTCGCGCCTGACGGATCTCTACGAAAACGCCAGTGTCGTTTCCGGAGGCCCGGAGGACAGCCAGATCCTGTCGGGATCGCCGGCCGTTCGCCGTATGTTCACCGATATTTACCTTTCGCAGCTATCCCGCAGTTACCTCGACGACTTAAGCAACTATGTTCGTTGCCTGGCCCAGAAAAATGCCGCCTTGAAGGCGGAAAGCGACAGTTCGGCCTTCGACAGCCTGCTGGTGGAATACGGCAGCCGGGTGATATCGGCCCGGGCGGTTTTTCTTGAGCAGATACGTTCCCTGACGATTGGCTATTATCGTGATGTCTCGGGCGGTGGAGTTCTGGAGATGGAATACCGGCCATCGATCGGGCGTTTGGACACGGCCGGCGACAGGGACGGCATCGCAAGCCTCTTCACGGAGCGGCTGGAGCGCATGGCGGAGCGAGAGAGGATCATGAAGACGGCTATGGTCGGCCCCCACCGGGACGAGATTGATTTTCACATATCCGGTTACCCGGCCAGGAGCTTCGCCTCTCAGGGCGAATGGCGGACGGCGGCAATTTCTTTGAAACTGGCCGTCAACAGCCTGCTCAGGGAAAAGCGCGGCCTGCGACCGGTGCTGTTGCTGGACGAAATTTTCGCCGAGCTCGACGATCGCCGAACGGGTGCCCTTATCGAGGCTTTCGGGGATTTCGGGCAGCTTTTTCTGACGACGGCGGTGGATCCGCCGGATGGCTTGAGAAGCCGGAGTACGAGTTTTAGCATCAGTGACGGAAAAATAGAAGGGGTGGGCTGATATGCCGGAGCTGAAGCTTATTAATATCAGTAAGGCGTTCGACGATATACAGGTAATCGACGATCTTTGCCTTGAGATTGCCGACGGCGAACTGATGGTATTGCTGGGGCAGTCGGGTTGCGGCAAAAGCACCCTGCTGAGACTTATCTCGGGACTGGAAGAAGTCGACACCGGTGAGATATATCTCGGCGAAACTCGCATCGATCCGCTGCGGCCGCGGCAGAGACAGGTAGCCATGGTTTTCCAGAATTATGCCCTGTATCCCCACATGAGTGTGGCGGAGAACATGGCATTTCCGCTCAAAGTGGCCGGGGTGCCGAAGGAGGAGACGGAAAGCCGCGTCAGAGAGACGGCCGAAATGCTTGGACTCGGCGATCGCCTGAGGCAGAAACCAGGGCAGCTCTCGGGTGGACAGCGTCAGCGCGTCGCTCTCGGACGGGCCATCATCAGGCAGCCGCGGATTTTTCTGCTGGACGAACCCCTATCCAATCTCGATGCCGATCTTCGATCACGGATGCGCCGCGAGATCGTCAGGATTCAAAAAGACCTGGGCGTCACCACTCTCTACGTTACCCATGACCAGTCGGAAGCGTTGACAATGGCGGACCGGGTCGCCATCCTGGAAAAAGGCAAGCTCATGCAGGTGGGAACACCGGAAGAACTTTACCGCGATCCCGCCAACCGCTTCGTGGCCGAATTCATCGGCCAACCGCGAATAAACATATTCCCGGTGTCGTCGCGGCGGCAACTCGAGGAGATCTTCCCCGGCCTCAACGCGGGCGATTCCGGTGATGCGGGCTCACAACCGATGGTTGCAGGACTAAGGCCGGAGGTAATTGCTCTTACTTCCGATCACGGATATGAGGCCGAAGTGGTCGATTGCGAATTCCTGGGCGATCACTATGTCATTTCTCTGTCCTACAGAGACTTGCTTTTCAATGTTTGCCATTACGGGGAGCCACCGTGCGTGGGCAGCGCCGGCAATTTTGTGTTTCCCTGTAAGCAATTGCTTTACTTTCATGCCGACACCGGCCTGAGAATCCGTTTCTGAACCCCGCTGTCGATTCCTATAAAATGGCTTTGAACCTGTGTTTGCAGCGGAAAACCCGCTCATGGCCGGCAAAAACGGCTTGACTTATTCGCCCTCTCTGGCTAACTTACAATGTAATATCAGGATACATACACTTTTTCCGAACGTACGCAGGTGTTCAAAATTACTTGTCGGGCTTTATTAGAGTGTAATATCGATGTTCTACCAAACCAGAATTCACAACCAACCAATTGACGAGAAAAGGAGGAGAGACGTATGAGGTAATCCGTTCCCTTCGGCGGTCCTCACTTTCCGCGGGGAACACATTGTATTTGATTCCGTAGCACTCCGATTACGAGAGTAACTGAACGGAAAGCTTTCATACTCACTTTTGAGAGCAGAGAGGTAACTAAATGAACAGTTTTAGAATGGTACTCAAGGTCCTGTTGGCGGCGACCCTGGTTATAGGGCTCTGTCTGGCGGTAACGGGCGGTGAGAAACCTCTGCCCACGCCGGCCTCATTGACAGGCCTGTCATCACAGTCCGACAATGCGGACTTTGCCCTTAAAGAAGAACTAGCCCCGGTCCATACTGAGCCGGGCGAGCCGGGTATTGACGATCCGGCTGATGTGACCGACGACGGTCCCTCCGAAGAAGAGATCGAGATGAAGTTTCTCGAGAATCTGGCTCGGACGAAAGGCATGCAGTATGCTGCCGAACTCAAGATGAGTCCGAAGCAGAGCTCGCCTGGTGTATCAGTGATGCATCCGCTGTCCGAGATTTTCTTTGAAGGTTTCGAAAGCGGTGTTGTCCCGCCGACCGGCTGGACCACTGTTGTTAACAACCCGTATACGTGGGATACCTCGTCCTATGCCCCTTACGAGGGTCTCTGGTATGCTTCGTGTGTGTACGATGAGACGTACTCGGGCAGTCAGGACGAGTGGCTGATCAGCCCGGATATCGACCTGACCGTCGACGGGATTGACTGGTATCTTGATTTTTGGTGGAACGGCAGCTATTACTGGTCAGTCGATCCATCTCCGAACTGCACGCTGTCGGTGTTCATAACGGCCGACGATGGTGCTACCTGGGACTTGTTATGGAACCAGTATGACTACGGCGTCTTTGAAAACTGGGTTTGGAATAACACGAGCCTGGATCTGAGCGCCTATTCCCTGGAAGCCAACGTCAATATCGCGTTCGTGTATACCGGTTATGACGGTGCCCAGTTCACGCTTGACGCTATTGCGATCAACGACGCGGCCCCGCCGATAGGGCGCTGCTGTTATGGTGATCCGACTGCCTGGGATTGCGCCGATGCGACACAGGCGGAGTGCACTGACCTCGGCGGCATCTGGTCGCAGGGTCTGAACTGCATCGATGACCCCTGCCCCGAGGCTCCGGCCAACGATACCTGGGAGTATGCCGAGTCCATCATGGGCCCGTTCCCGGTCGTTGTTGAGGGCTCCACAATCGGCGCGACCGTCGACTGCCCCGGTCTCCTCGACTGGGATGCGGTATGGTATGTGTTTGAGGCTCCGTATGGGCTGAACAATGTCGACATCGACTATTGCGGGACCGTCCCCGGTCTTGAGGAAGTCGGTATCGTCGTTTATGCGGACCCGGTAGTCTGCGAAGACTATATTCTTTCCACCGACTATGAATGGTGGACCTGCGCCGACATGGAAGACAACCCCCACATGTGGTGGACCGCCCTTCCGGGTCCCGCGACGTATTACATTCCTGTGTCTACGGGCGCT
>CAZVUZ010000083.1:0-14486 GCA_964630485.1 uncultured Ignavibacteriales bacterium | reverse complement strand
GCGTTTTCCCATGAGCCGCTGTTGGCGGGGGAGGGCAGACGGGTGGCTTTTTCAAGACCGAATTGACCCTCGGTCGAAGTTTCGTCCTTTACCGATGTTGGCCCGCAGGCGGTTTGAATTACACCTGCCATCAACAAACACAGGCCTGCCGCCAAACGGACTATTTTATTGTCTGTCATAATTGCGAGCGCTCCCTCAAACCAGTCTTAACGAATCTGTTGGCCTGAATCTAAGATGTTAACGAGCGGCGGACAATATTTAAGCTCGGGGGATGATGGGAGCGAAACTGCGAGCGGCCGGAGGGGCTATTGTTGGCGAATCTCGAAAGGATGCTCGATGCGAATGGTGTCGCCGGGGACGATGTCCTCGATCACGAGGAGGTACTCGCCCGGTATCAGGTTGACCTGGAAATGCGCCGATCCGAGTGAATCATAGGTCCGGAGGGACGCCTGGCTGAAGAAGACGGAGTCATTTTCCCGGGAAATAAGAAGCAGGTTGTAGTCGTGGCTTTCCTCGGGGCCGACATAGACCGAAGCCTGAAACTCGAAATTCGACGTCGGCGATTCAAACACCATCGGCTCGGAGGCGCTGCGCAATACGGCCGAGAACTGACCCTCGACCACCGCAACCGGTTCGACTGACTTATTAACCAATTGAGAAACGACCAGTACCAACAAGGCTGCGGCCGCTACCCATGTCGCCGGTACCCGCCAGCGTTTGAATGATGTCGCTGACCGCGATTCCGGCAGGGATGTTACGTTTGAGGCTTTATCGCTCATTCCTTCGGTGACCACCAGGGTTCCGGCGGGAATCAGGTCGTCGAGCCTGTCCGGAAGCGTTTCTGTTTTCTCAACGGTCTCGCGGCACAGTTTGCAGGCGGCCAGGTGGGTTTCGACTTTCGCCCGGTCGCCGGGGTTCATTCCGGCCCGATCCGAAACATAGGCCTCAAGCAAGTCGGCGGTTGGATGGGCCCATAACTCAACCGGGTGCGATTCCGCCGCCTTTTCGAACAGGGCAAGCTCTGCGTGGTAGACCTCGCGGCAGGACGAACAGGCCTTGAGATGATCTTTCACGACTCTCTCCTGATCCGGACGCAGATCGCCAATAAACAAAAGCGGCAGTTGCTCCTGTATGTCCTGGCAGTTGGTTTTATCGGTCATGGCTTACGTCCACTGTTTCCCGGTTTTAGGTTTCTACCTGGATTAGTCGTGATTTCACCGCGGTGGTTCTCATTTTTCGAAGGATGACGCCAATTCTCGCGCATTCTGCCGACATTCCCACATCTTACGTTTCACCGTACCCTCTTTAAGCCCAAGCATTTCAGCGGCTTGCCTGTAGTTTCTCTTGCCGAAGAAGATGATTCGCCAGAGGCGTCGACATTCCCGGGGCAGGGACATTAATACTCGGGCGGCCGTGGATCGCTCTTCGTTTCGGATCAGGGCAATATCGGGAGAAAGGGTGTCGTCGGCGAGATCGACTTTCTCAAGATCGGTCGTGCGGGAGGTCCGGTCGGCCCGGTAATAGTCTATACAGGTCCTTTTGACAATAATATAGATATAGGTTTTGAAGGAGGAGCGTCCCTCAAACCTTCCTTCCTCCAGGTTGCGATAAAGTTTCAGAAAGCAATCCTGAGCGATATCGTCGACCGAATCCCGGTCCAGCCAGTTCCACCGGCGGACTATTTGCTCAATGATGCTCTTCAGTTCGGTTATAAATTCGCGATCTCTGGAGTGGATCAGGTCGATCAAGTCAGTGCATGAAGTCCCACCCATATTAATGGTAGAATACTAAATGGACGGTGTTTAGCCAAGCGAATTGCGCATTCGAACAGCGTAAAATAATGACCCAAATAGTATTTTTTTTGAACCGTGCCCCGATTTCCGAGACTAAGTCCTCAAAGAACCACGCGACCGCGGGTTGGGACAACACTTGCGGTTGCAGACAAAGCGGAGGACAGAGGAATGAAGAGCATCAGTACACTGGATGTCACGGCGCAGGTCCGTTTGAACTACACTCGTCATATTACGGAAATACCCGGCGCAGGGTTATTGCTTTTGAATGACAGGCAATCATACAGCGACAACACAGGAAGCAAGTCATGAAAGCCAATCAGTTTACGAAGGACAGATGGCGGCAAAGAAACCAGGAATGGAGTTATGTGATGTGTAAAAATATTTTTAGTTTACTGTTCGTTGTCGCAGCTATGCTGCTGGCGACATCCGGCGTTCAGGCCGGGACTGTCCAAAGCTCGGTCAGTATGCGACCGATCGAGCTATCAACAAATCAACCTCTGCAGACATCGAGTGATGAGAGTTGCTATATCCTATACTATTACGATGACACCTGCACCTCTGCCTATGCCTGGCCATTGCCGCAGGACAGCAGCGACTGGTTTGCCGTGCGTTTCAGTAACGAAGAGGTCGCGGCGTGCACTCTAACCACTGTGCGGGTCAAGCTGTATCGTCCCTTCATGACCGGGACGCCGGATCTGCAAATCGGTGTCTACGACGACGACGGCTTTGGTTTGCCGGGGGCGCTCCTGGCGAGTGCGACCGTTGAGAATGACGATTTGCCCCCTGAAGACTTCGGTTGGGCTGAGGCGGACTTTGCCCCTGTGATCTTTGATCCCGGCGAAGAGTTTCACATCGGCATCACGACCATAGGTGGGGAGGGTGATACATTGTGGGCGCTGTCCGATGCCGGCACTGGACCTCACGCTGGAGAGGATAGGGCCGAAACTCATAACCCAGGTGATGGGTTGTGGTATACCCTGAACTCATTCTATGGAATAGACTATGTCTTTATGTTCGAAGCAGAGATGTGTTGTGCCAGTATCGAATGTGTTCCGCCGCCAAGTGGTATGGTTGCCTGGTGGACATTGGATGAAGCGTCTGGCCCGACGGCAGATGACATTGCTGGTAGCGTAAATAATGCTGGTACCTGGACTAACAGCCCGGTTCCAGTGACTGGAAAGGTTGATGGTGCATTGAGCTTCAGCGGGTCAAACTCTGTTGATGTGCCCGATGAACCCGAACTGAACTTCGGCACCGGCGATTTTTCCATCGATTTGTGGATCAAAACCACAAGTGCTTCCGGGGCGAGCCCAATCGTGGACAAACGAACCGGCTCTATTCCTAATATCACTGGCTACGTACTCTATCTGTATAACGGTTACCTGGGTTCGCAAATTGGTGACGGGAATGGTTATCTTAGCTGGACCTCGACAGGGTTCGTTGCTGATGGAAACTGGCATCATATCGCGGTCACTGTGGACAGAGACAATCCCTCGGGTTGGCTGTATTATGTGGATGGTGTTGCCGTCGGGACCCCAGCCAATCCAACGGCTTATCAAGGGAGTCTGACCAACACAGCCCCATTTGTAATGGCGAGAAACCTGGTGACTCCCAGTCACACGTTTGCTGGCACCCTTGACGAGATCGACCTTTTCAACCGCGTCCTCGATCCTTTGGAGATCCATAGCATCTGGGCTGCTGACAGTTTCGGCAAGTGCAAAAATACGTGCTACGCCGACGGGGATGCGGACGGCGATGCTGTATCGCTGACCGTCGCCGATATGGTCTATCTGACTGCATTTATTCACGGCTGTGGGCTGGCGCCGGTTCCGCTTTATAGTTGTGACCTCAACGGGGATGGTTATGTCAACCAGTTCGACATAGATATGCTCAATGACTATTTCATCTATGGCATGAGCGTTTTCACCAACGGTTATCCTGTGCCTTGCCCGTGCGACCCGGTGGCGGAGGTGGTGCAGGATACGGTAAGCATCTTCGGGCTGGAGCACACATCTTTGGGGATGGCGTGTCTGGAAGTAGTCGACGATTCCCTGAAGGTCACTCGTCTTGGCTCCAACGGAATAGATGGTATTTTGATAGACCTTGAAGATCAGTATGCAATCTGGGATTGTGACTTTGAAGATTTCGATCCTGACAACACCTTGCCGCTTGGTTGTAAGTTGCACAGTACGTTCATGGGAGTGGTTGACGGAACTCCGGACCAGCTGATTGGCAGTGTTAATGAAATCAAGATTGGTACTAATGAATGGAACCTACAGGTTGATCTTGGGTCAAGCACATATACCGTAGAGATCCTCAACGGAGAATCTGTTGTTTTTGAACAATCCGGTGTTCCGGCTGCATACCTTGTCAACTCCATGACTGTCAATCCGCCAGCTTCAGCTAAGTATATCGATGACCCGAAAGCTGGACCGTTTAATGGCTATAGTCGCAGATTCAAACGCAGGCACAGAAGGCAAGCTACATGGAACTGCTTCAAGAGCTGGGGTATTGTATGGACCGATAGCGGAGGAACCACAACTAACGAAGAGTTAGGCATCTATGACTTACCGATGACTCAAATCGAATTCACAGCAGAAAACCCCGAATCTGAAGAAGAGCCCATGTCAAGTGTTTCTATTCAGACTCAGGATATTGATGCCATTGCGTTTGTCTCTGAATCAGCCGGCCTTCTCTTTGGTGACATTGTCGTCTCCAATCTCGGCAACGCCACTCTCACGCTCGTCGACACCACCCTGGTCGTCGGCAACATCGGCACAAGCGGTGAGGATGGTGTCCAGATAGACTTGGGTGAAGCCCAGCGCTATGATGCCGTCTGGGAAGACATCGATCCGGAAGGCACGATTGACGATGGCGCCTATGCTACGATCACGAAGTACGGCGGTGGCACTGGTTTCTCCGATCAGATCGCCAGCACCTTCCAGACCATTAAATCCGCCGGTGAGTGGGGACTCTCAGCAGATTTCTCCGAAGTGGGCGCTGCCGCCCTATCACTGGTGGCTGTTCTGGAGGATTCAATCATAGTGTTTGACACAGGCTACGTTGCTCCCATCATCTGGTGGCCTAATCCTCCGGATGACGATCATTGGCCGTCCCCGTGGCCTCTGCCCGATCCGTGGCCGTTCCCGGATTACAAGGACGGGTCCAAGTCGGGGACTGCCTCCAACGGTTGCTGGCCGACCGAGGACGACGGCCCGTTTCCCTTCTCATTCCCGGCCTCTCCGAGCAAGGGGACTACCGATATCGTCATTGCAGACTGTATAGGATTTGTCCCTGAGGACGACACACTTGACTTTGACAACCTATCAAAAGTGGAGTTCAGACTGAGCGGTATCCCCGAAATCGTCTTTACCAGTCTTTCCACACAGCTCCCTATTTGCTGCATTGGGATTCGCGGAAATATCGACAGCGACCCGGAAGAAACTATCGATATCTCAGATCTCGTCTACCTCGTCGACTTCATGTTCACCGGCGGACCGGCGCCCGCCTGCCATGAAGAGGCCGATGTCAACGGCGACGGTGGGGAGACAATCGATATTGGCGATCTCGTCTACCTGGTGGCCTACATGTTCACTCAGGGGCCTGAGCCGCCGGCATGCGGCAGTTCTCCTGCCGGCCGCATGGCGGCTCGGGCAGCTGACGAGATAGGCGTCAGCCTTGAATACGTTGACGGCTTCTCGACGGTCAGCCTCAACTCACCCATCGACCTTCGCGGCATCCAGCTCGAGCTCAAGGGGCGAGGCCAGGGGGCACCGGAAAACCTGCTAGGGGACAGGTTCGACCTGGTCCACGGCCGCGATGGCTGGACCGTCAAAATGGGCATCCTTGATCTCGACGGGGGAGAGATTATCGAAAAAGGAAACCGCGCCATAGTTCGCCTGGACGGCGAGTATACGCTGAAATCGGCGCAGGTTGCCGACCCGGCGGCCAACTCGATCACGCCCGTGCTCGGCAGCGTCGTTACCAACGACAATCTGCCGAGCGAATACGGACTCTGCCAGAATTACCCGAATCCCTTCAATCCGCGGACGTCGATAAGTTTCGCCTTACCGAAGGCAACTCAGACTCGTCTGGAGATATTCAATCTCCTGGGACAGCGAGTAGTCACGCTTATTGATACGCGCCTTGAAGCCGGCCGCCACGCGGTCGATTGGGAGGGGTGCGATGGTTCGGGCACAAGTGTTGCCAGCGGTGTATATTTCTACCGCCTGGAAACGCCTCAATTCACGGCGAGCAAAAAAATGCTCCTGTTGAAGTAGGCGGAGTTCTTATTTGACTCCGGCGGGCGCCAATGCAGTATGGTCGCCCGCCGGCCGAAACCCGGTGGTGTTGTGCTCACACCGCCGGGTTTTTTTTCGTTCGCCCGGGCTCCGAAAATAGAAGCGGCCCGCGAATCTGACAACCCCGGCTCTAACCGAATGTTGAGTATGGCCTTGCGGAAGTGCAATTTAGAGCCCAGAGAGAAAGATTTCCCAAAACAAACTCATCTGTCTTTTCGTTTAAACAAGGAACTTGTCTTTGTGGCGATTTTGGGTATATTATCGCGTTTTGTGTTTAGAGGTTAAGAATAAGACAGCTATGAAACTCACCTGGCCCTGCATTTTCCTGATAGCGTTGGCGTTGCCAATCATCGGATTGGCCGGCGATCGTTTTGATGAATACGATCCCCTGTCGGCGAGCTCTAAAATAGACATTCCTACCATGGCCACGGCATCTTATCCCTATATCGCCGGTCAGATTCACCGGGCCGGTAAGCTCTGGACAACAATCAATAACAACGGCACGGTGGGCAATATCTACGGCTTCGCCATGCCGGAAGAGCGCAAATCCGCCCCCAGCTTCTATTACCCCTACTATTCACGGCTTTATCACGGCTACTACACCGGCCTGTGGATCGGCGGGGTCATCGGCCGCGACACGCTGGTTACCACGGCGGTGGACGATGCCGGCAATTTCGAACTGTGGCCGGATTTCTGGCCCATGGGCGAATTCGATATCAAGTCCAACGACCCCAATTCTCAGTATTACAGTCCTCTGGCCGATGCCGACGAGCGCTTTCGCTGTACCTATGCCGACACTTTCCGGGATCAACCCTGGGTGGAATACAGTACCTGGGACGGCCGCAATCACCAGCCGCTCAACATCGCGGTCATGCAGACCAGTTACGCCTGGTCGCAGCGCTACGCCGAGGATTTTGTTATTGTCGATTATTCCATCATGAATCTCGGTCGCGACACGATTAAATCGATGTGGGTCGGGCTCTATTACAAGGGTATCATATACTCCAACGGGGAGATGCCTTATCCCGTGCCCGACGAGCAGGAGGGCTACATTGATTCGGTGACGGCGGACTATGACGAGACTCGCAAGGAGCCCATGCATCTGGCCTATGTCATAGACAAGGACGGCAAGGCCGGGGCGCTCAACTGGGACCTCATCCGTTGCAGCCATGCCTTCGGGATAGCCCCCCTGCGGGTGCCGTGGGAGGTTGACACCTACAATTTTAACTGGTGGTCCAACCAGCGTGGCGTCTGGTACAACTGGGGGCCGCGCATGGACGAGCCGGGTATGCGGACATTTTTCGGTGGCCTGGGCTTGCCCCTGAGCGATCGCAACCGCTATTATCTGATGTCCAAGCCGGAGGTCGACTACAGCGGATACGAGTCGGCGGTAAACCACACCGCCGAGGGCTGGTTGCCGCCCCATCGCAGCGCCGGCCGCCTGGCCATTGGCCACGAAGTGGAATTCCTGACCTCCTACGGACCGTTTGAGCTCGCGCCGGCGGAAGTGGAAACCCTGACGGTGGTAATGACTATCGGCGAGGAAACCCATAGCGATCCAAACGGTTATGCGAATCTCTTTGATCGCTACAACCCCGGGCCGTTTCAGAACTACCTCGATTTCGACAATATGATCGACAATGTCCGGTGGGCCAGGATGATCTACGACAATCCCGGCGTGGATACCGACGGCGACGGCGATTCGGGCCGGGCCTATGTATTCTGGGATCCCGATATCTCCGATTCAGTGAGGGTCTTCTACAAGGGTGACGGCGTCCCTGATTTTCGCGGCGCCACGGCACCGCCGCGCCCGCCGCTTCGTATAATTACCGATAACCATCGCATTACCGTCCGGTGGAACGGCAAAGACCCTGAAAACACTATCGATCCCATGACCTTCACCAAGGATTTCGAGGGATACCGGGTTTATCTCTCGCGCTCCCGCGACGAACGCGAGGCGGTTCTACTGGCATCCTGGGACCTGCAGGATTACAGCCGCTTCGAGTGGAATTCCGTTCGCAAGAAGTATGAAGTTGTCGATCCGCCGTACACGCTCGACTCTCTGCGGGTGCTCTATGGCGAGGAATTCGTGCCGCTCGATTACAACTATCACAATCCCTTCTATTTCGAAGGTCGCGCCTACTACTTCGAGGCCGTAGACTACAACGCCTCCGACCGGTTCGATCCGAAACGTATCCACAAGCTCTATCCGGATGCGGTTGACGACACGGCCGACGTCGACGAAGAAGGTCGCATGCGATATTACGAATGGGAATACGTCATCGATAATCTCCTGCCGACGGTACCCTATTATGTAACCGTTACCGCCTTCGATTTCGGCCACCCGGGCAGATCGCTGGACCCGCTTGAGTCTTCCATAAAGAACAACATGGTTGAGGTTTTCGCCCTCGATCAGGATAATCCGGGCAGGAACAACGGCAAGATGGATGTGTACGTTTATCCCAATCCCTACCGCATGGATGGTGGATACTACCTGGATGGGTTCGAGAACCGGCAGGATGACCTGGCTCCGGCGCGCTCCCATCGCATCTACTTCGCCAATCTTCCGAACAAGTGCCGGATATCGATTTACTCTCTCGACGGGGACCTCATCCGGGTGCTTGAACACGATGAACCGGCCGGGAGCGGAACGGCCGGGGTCCACGAGTGGAATATGATCACTCGCAACACCGAAGCCGTAGTCAGCGGGCTCTACTACTGGGTGATCGAGTCCGAGTACGGTAACCAGATCGGCAAAGTGGCGATAATCAAGTGACGCGCGGGCGATATCAACATCCGCCCTGGTTGCGTACGGAACGCCGAACGCTCGGCTGCAAATCCGCCCGTTGCCATCGGGAGTTGGTTCGTTATATTGTGACCGTGGAGCGGTCCAATAATTCTGACCGGGATTGATCTCAGAAGTATGAATACCCTTCGACTGATATGTTTGCTGTTGTTCTCGGCGAGTTACCTGGCGGCGCAGGCGCCGCCGGACTCGGGACGCCGGACTCCGCGCTCCACCCTGGATCGGCCCACCGCAAAGGGGGCCGCGTCTTTTCCCTACCTGGACGGCCGCATCCACCGCAACGGCTTGCTGTGGACGACGATCAACAACAACGGCATAATCGGCAACATATTCAACATCGAATTGCCCGAGCAAAGTAAAACGGCTCCGACGTTTTACTACCCCATGTACAGTCGCATTCAACACGGTTATTATGCCGCTCTCTGGGTCGGTGGAGTCGTGGCCGGCGATACCCTGGTCTCCACCGCCATGGATTCGGACTGGTCATGGTGGCACGGCGGCTGGCCGATGGAGTTCTGGCCCGACGAGTATCCCTTCGGCGAGATTAAGGAACGATCGTCCAATCCCAACTCGGAATTCTATGATTCGCGCGCCAATGCGGATGTCGAATTCGAAGCCGTGTATGCCGACACTTTCGAGCGGCAATCCTGGCTGCCCTACAATCCCTACGATTTGAGAGACCACAAGTCGATGGGGCTGGTGGTGACGCAGAACTCATATTCCTGGCCGTACAAGTACGCCGCCGACTTCATAATCGTCGATTACAATATTGAGAATGTTCGTGAGGATACGATTTACGACGCCTGGGTGGGGCTCTACTACGTGGGCTGTGTCCTCCAGCGCAGCGAACAGCCGTACCCGCCCTCGGACGATCTCGAGGGGTACATCTATTCGGTTGAGGCCGAAATGGAGGAATGCGGCGAAGAATTATTGCAGTCGTGCTGGATCGTCGATAATGACGGCCGGTCGTTTTCCTTCCTGTGGGACCTGATCAAAACGACTAATGCCTTTGCCATTGCGCCCCTGAGACTCCCCGATATCGGTTTGCGGAACAACTTCAACTGGTGGGATGACCAGTATGGGAGTCAGTTTAACTGGGGCCCGCGCATGGCCACCACCTACGACTGGCCCCTGCGGACTTTCTACGGTGGGCTGGGCGTTCCCCGCAGTGACAAAGACAAGTACTATCTCATGGCCAAACCGGAGGTCGATTACAGCGGTTACGAGACGGCCGTCAATCACACCGCCGAGGGCTGGTTGCCGCCGCCCGAATACGCCGGCGTTCTGGCTAAAGGCCACGCGCCGGAGATGGTCACCTCTTTCGGGCCCTTCACCCTGCCGCCGGGACAATCGCGCAACTTTACGGTGGCGCTGGTCATCGGCGAAAATGTTCACTATGATTCCCAGGCTTTCCGGGAAATCTTCGATACCCTAAACCCCGGACCCTTCGTCGATCAACTCGACTTCAGCGATTTGCTCGAGAATATTAGATGGGCCAGGCTGGTGTTCGACAATCCGGGTGTGGACACCGACAACGACGGCGACTCCGGCACCTACTTCGACCGTTTCGAACCCGAGACGGGCGAGAGCCTGCGCGTTTTCTGCAGCGGCGACGGCATCCCCGATTTCCAGGGCGCGGCCCCGCCACCGCCGCCCGAGGTGCGGGTAATCCCGCACGAGGGATCCATAACTGTGCGCTGGAACGGTCAGAATACGGAAAACTTTTTCGACCCGCTGAGCTTCTCCTACGATTTCGAGGGCTACCGCGTATACCTGTCCCGCTCCCGGCGGTTATCGGAGGTGATGATGCTGGCGTCATACGACGGCGTCAACTTCAACCGCCATACCTGGGATAACAAGAAGAAGCGTTTTGTCCTGAATGATATGCCGCTGACGCTCGACTCTCTGGAAAGCCTCTACGGCGAGGGTTTTGACCCGATTATTTACACCTACAGCAATCCCTTTTACTATGGCGACCGGGTCTACTACTTCGAATCGGTTGATTACAATATGTCGGACCTCCTGGACCCGGATGGTATCCACAAGTTATACCCGGACGCGATCAAGGATACCTCGGACGTCGACGAAGAAGGTCGCATGCGCTATTACGAGTACGAGTATGTGATCGAGAATCTCCTGCCTTCGGTGCCCTATTACGTTTCGGTGTCGGCCTTTGACTTCGGCCATCCGCAGAAGTCGCTCGATCCCCTGGAGTCCTCGCCGGTACAGAACCAGGTCGAGGTTTTCGCCATGGAGCAGGAACCGGCAATACTTGAGAACGGCAAGCTGGACGTGTTCTGCTATCCCAATCCTTATCGGGGGGACGGCAACTACGTGGCGGACGGTTTCGAGAACCGGGAGGGTGATCTGCCGGTGTCGCGCGAGCAAAGTATATGGTTCGCGAATCTTCCGCACAAATGCACGATATCTATTTTCTCTCTCGACGGTGACCTGGTCCGCCGCCTTGACCACGACGAACCGCAGGGAAGCGGGACGGCTTCGGTTCACCTCTGGAACGTCATCAGCCGCAATACTCAGGAAGTGGTGACGGGTTTGTATTACTGGGTGGTTGAATCCGAATACGGCAACCAGATCGGCAAACTGGCGATTATCAAGTAGACGCGCGGGTTCTTTCTCTTTCTTTGAGCCAGAGTTGGTGTTCGCATTTTTTGCGCCGGGCCTTTAGGGCTTGGTTGTGGAGTGAGGTGTCTGTATATTGTACCTGAAAGTGATTTTAACAGGAATTTGACGGCTGGGTAAGTATGAAGATAAACGGGTTGCGCCTGACTGTTATCGCATTACTGGTTGCCCTGATCTCATCGTCCGTTACGAGTTCCGAGTCGGTCGTTCGCCCTCCCCGTTCCGAGGTGGATGCCCCTCCCGACCAGAGCGCCCTCGCCTGGCCCTATCTCACGGGACGTATTCATGACAACGGCCTTTTGTGGACGACGATCAACAACAACGGGGTGATCGGAAATATATTCCGGCTTGAGATGCCCAATGAAAACAAAACGGCTCCGACATTTTACCATCCCATGTACAGCCGCATCCAGCATGGTTACTGGGCGGGACTGTGGGTCGGCGGGGTCGTTGCCGGTGATACCCTGGTCTCGGTGGCGATGGATGCCGACTGGTCGTACTGGTCGTCGACCTGGCCGATGGAATTCTGGCCGGATGAGTACCCCTTTGGGGACATGGAGGAACGCTCTACCGATTTCAACTCGCCCTATTACCACCCGCGTGCCCGGGCGGGACTGGAGTTCAAAGCCGAATTTACGGATACCCTTGAACGACGGCCGTGGATGCCGTACAACCCGTATGATATGCGCGATCATAAGTCGATGGGCCTGCAGGTGATCCAGACCTCCTATTCCTATCCGTACAAGTATGCCGCTGACTTCATAATCGTCGATTACATAATCGAGAATATCGGCCGCGACACCATTTACGATGCCTGGGCGGCCATGTACTACTCAGGGTGTGTCCACCAGCGGAGTGAACAGCCGTTTCCGCCCTCGGACGATCTCGAGGGTTACATTTATTCCGTCGAATCGGAGTTCGAAGAATGCGGCGAGGAACGGATGAATGCCTGCTGGATTGTCGACAACAACGGCTGGTCGTGGTCTTTCGGCTGGGATCTCATCCGCACCGCGAGCGCCTTTGCCATCGCGCCGCTCAGGTTGCCGGACCCGTACGCCCGCAACAATTTCAACTGGTGGGTCGATGATCCGGGACTGCATATCAACTGGGGGCCGCGTATGGCAACCACCTACGAATGGCCCCTGCGGACCTTCGGCTGGGGGCTGGGCAGTCCCCGCAGTGACAAAGAGAAGTACTATCTCATGGCCAAGCCGGAAATCGACTATTGCGGCTATGAGACAGCCGTGAACCACATGGAAGAGGGGTGGCTGCCGCCGCCCGAATACGCCGGGATGATTGCCGATGGACACCACCCCGTTATCCTGACCTCTTTCGGGCCCTTCACCCTGCCGCCGGGACAGTCACGGCCGCTGACGCTGGCCTTCGTCATCGGCGAAAACGTACACTATGATTCCGATGCCTACCGTACCTTATTCGACACCCTCAACCCCGGCCCCTTCGTCGATCAACTCGATTTCAGCGACTTGATCGAGAACATCCGCTGGGCTAAGACCGTCTTCGACAACCCGGGCGTTGATACCGACAACGACGGCGACTCCGGCACGTACTTTGAACGCTTCATCCCTGAAACGGGCGAGACCCTGCGCATTTTCTGCAACGGCGACGGTATCCCCGATTTCCAGGGAGCCGCCCCGCCACCGCCACCCGAGGTGCGGGTGATACCGCATGAGGGATCCATAACGGTGCGATGGAACGGACAGAATACGGAAAACTTCTTCGACCCTCTGAGCTTCTCCTTTGACTTCGAGGGCTACCGGGTGTACCTGTCCCGCTCCCGGCGGCTGTCGGAAGTGATGATGTTGGCGTCATACGACGCCGTCAATTTCAACCGTTACACCTGGTCCAACAAGAAAAAGCGTTTTGTCCTCTACGACATGCCGCTGACGCTCGACTCGCTGGAGAGTCTCTACGGCGAGGATTTCGAGCCGACGATTTACACCTACAGCAATCCCTTCTACCACGGCGACCGGGTTTATTACTTCGAGTCGGTTGATTACAATATGGCGGATCTCCTGGACCCGGACGGTATCCACAAGCTTTACCCGGACGCGATCAAGGATACCTCCGACGTCGACGAGGAGGGCCGCATGCGCTATTACGAATATGAGTATGTGATCGAGGATCTCCTGCCGTCCGTGCCTTACTACGTCTCGGTGTCGGCCTTTGATTTCGGCCATCCGCCGAAATCGCTCGATCCCCTCGAGTCCTCGCCGGTGCAGAACCAGGTCGAGGCTTTTGCAATGGACCAGGAGCCGGCGATCCTTGAGAACGGCAAACTGGACGTGTTTTGCTATCCCAATCCTTATCGCGGGGACGGCAACTACGTGGCGGACGGTTTCGAGAACCGGGAGGGTGATCTTCCGACGTCGCGTGAGCACAGCGTCTGGTTCGCCAATCTTCCGCACAAATGCACGATTTCCATTTTCTCTCTTGACGGCGACCTGGTGCGCCGGCTCGATCACGACGAACCGCAGGGAAGCGGGACGGCTTCGGTCCACCGCTGGAACGTTATCAGCCGCAATACGCAGGAGGTGGTGACGGGTTTGTATTACTGGGTGGTTGAATCCGAGTACGGTAACCAGATCGGCAAACTGGCTATTATTAAGTAGACGCGCGCGTTTTCTTTCTACACAACGGCTAAAGACGGTAGAGCATGACGTAGACAACTACGCCCGAGACGGATACGAACATCCACACCGGCCACACCCAGCGGGCCAGCCTGCGGTGGCGGTCGAAGGATTGGCGAAAGGCAAACCAGACAATGGCCAGGATAAAGGGTACCATGACTGCGGCCAGAATAATGTGCGGGATGAGAATAGCAAAATACAGGGTCCGCGTCCAGTCCTGGTGGGGGTAGGGGACCGATCCGGTGGTGGCATGGTAAATGACGTAGGTGGTCAGGAAGGCGGCGGAGACGATCAGGGC
>CAZVUZ010000082.1:0-14627 GCA_964630485.1 uncultured Ignavibacteriales bacterium | reverse complement strand
CCCGGCATATCGGTTATGACATTACCACCCTGCCACGATTCCACATACAAATCCTTGGCCGGGATCAGATCGTCATCGGCGCCGATCAGAACATAGTCTATTCCTTCGAGAATATATTCGTTGAGAATATAGGCACGCACCATGGCGGGATCATTGGATCCGACGTCGGCGATGGTGCGTATCTCAGTTACAATGCCGGTGGTGTCGTGGAAATCCTTCAGCGGCTGAAAATACGTGACCATATCGGCCGTGGTCAGGATGAGCATGTCATAAGACTTCGCGCCTGCCTTCGCGGCCGCGCTGTAAGTCTTCACCAGCGATGGATTGTCCACCCGGCTTGCCAGTTCCAGTTCGTCTTCGATCAAACCACGCAGCAAGTCAGTCTCTTTATCCGCGGGGGCCGTGGTCACCTCCACCGTGAGGCGGGAATAGTAAGACAACTCCCCGGTCGAAGGTATGTACTCGACGGGCTGCAGTTTGAGAATAAGGATCTCGTAACCGCGAAAGGACTGGGTACTCACATTCTCGAAACGGGCCGCAGGAAAAGCCTGCGAGGAACCGTAGATGGCAAAATCGGGATTGGGTTCCCTGACCGTTCCGGGCGGAGCTGAAAGCGGGATCGGCTCCATAACCGGTTCGACATTATATCCAACGCCCAGCGAAATCGGATCCCCCGTTTTGATCTCAATACTGACAACCTCCGTGCCGTATGGCAGGAGTATCCGGGCGCCCCGAGCCGGCAAAGCCGGTTGGCCTATGTCACCGCCGTTAGGCGCTGCCGGCATCATAATTAAATCGTAAACTTGTCCGGAGAGAGTTACGGTTTGGATTTCCGGTCGTTCAAAAGTGTAGTCCAGCGTGATCTGTTCGGCTGCGATAGGCACACAGATACAGAGCAGCAGGGCAAGCGCGAGAAAATACCTCATTGTCTTTGCTCCCAGGTTTCACCGGCTGTCGGGTTCCGGCGGATGCGAGTACTGGCGTTGCGGCTGGAAACCTCTCTCAAGGAGTCCATAACTTCCTGTAAGATATGCAATTATGAAGTATTGTCAACCACAAAAACACATCTAATCTCGTCCTGATGAAGCAATTGCATTCAGATGAACCCGCCGGTTCTAAGGGCACGGCACCGGCGGCTCACCATTTTGGAACATGTAACTTACCAAATAGACCAGATCTTCGATGTCGGGACCTATGCTATCGCCGTTGATATCGGCCTCCTCCATCACAACCGGTTCATCGCCTCCCTGAAACATATAACCCACCAGGTGGACCAGGTCGGAGATGTCGGCCAGGATGCCGTCGTGGTTAATATCTCCGCGAATCATGCAGTCACACACATCCCCCACGCCGTCAAGGTCGCCGTCTTCCTGTCCGGGATTGTATTTTTCGGCGCAGTTGTCGCAGGCATCGCCGATGCCATCCGCGTCAACGTCGTCCTGGGAGGGGTTGAAGGTTGTGGGGCAGTTGTCAAAAACGCCCGGCACCAGGTCCTCATCGGCATCATCGTAGAATCCGGCGCTGATCTTGCTCAAATAAACATCGCCACCCATTTCGTCGCCGGACCATGCAACGGAAGTGCCGTTGTAATCGGGATCGAGACCGCCGCTTGCGTTCGGGAAGTCGCCCGAGTTGGTGCTTCCGGAGATCAACAGGTCACCGTCAGCATCGAAAAGGACGGCGCCCACGAGTTCATTGGCCGAACCGCCGAGGTATGAGCCATAGAGGAATCCAGTCAGGTCCGGTGTCAGCCGGCACATGAAGGCATCGTCCCCGGCCATGGAACTATCAAAGGCCCAGTCGGATTTGGGAAAGTCGCCGGAGCGGGTGTTTCCGAAGACTACGATAGCACCGGAGGGGTCGCACGCCACGGCGGTGCCGTTTTCCCATGCCGACGCTCCGAGATAGGTAGATGCAACGCGGGTAGTAAGATCGGCGCTGAGGACGGTTACGAAGGCGTCATCGCCGAAACCTTCCGCGCCACCATGATAGACCGGTTGATATGCGCCCGGGTCGGCCGGGTAATTGCTTGAAGCAGTGTGTCCCGTTACGATAACCCGGCCGTCATCAGCGATCGTCATACCGTAACCGAAATCCCACTTAGAACCGCCCAGGAAGGTCGAACCGACCATGGTTGACAAATCGTTGGAAAGCTTGGTCACGAAGGCGTCATAGGATCCCCCGCCAAAAGTCGGCTGGACCGCGTCTTCTGACGCCGGAAATCCATTGAGATGCGACGACGCCGTCCATCCAGCCATACAGATGTTGCCATCGGCATCCAGCATTGAAGCCTCGCTGTATTCCATCATGGCGCCGCCGACGTAAGTAGCGGCAAAAACGGTGGTGAGCCCCGGATCGAGACGAGCGACGAATAGATCGCCGCCGTAGGGTCCGGCACCATACCCGCCGTAACTGGTGTCAAAAGCGTTATCCGTGGCCAGGAGAAACACCGAAGAGGTGGTGCCGGTGAGAAAGACCGCCGAGTCGCCATCAAGCACCAGTTTCAGGAAATACTCGTTGCCGGTACTGCCGAAATAGGTGGCCGCCAGCATAGCCGTAAGATCGTTATTGAGCTTGCATATGTATGCGTCCCACGAACCGGATTTCGCGGAGCTTATCGCCCCGGCGCCGGTCGGAAGGTCGGTGGATGAGGTCGCGGCCGTAACATACACGTTGCCTTCAAAATCGACGGCCAGATCGACACCAGGCCAGGGAGCGTCATCGAAATTGCCCCCAACATAGGTACAGGCCAGCAGGGTCGTTAAATCGGCGCTGATCTTGGCCACGAATATGTCATTCGAACCGCCGCCGTAGGTACTGTCCCAGGCGCCCGTGGTCCACGGCAGATCGCTCGAGGCCGTTCGGCCCGCCACAAATATGTTCCCCTCGGCATCAAACGCCATCGGGACCTCGAACCGCCCGTCAATGGCCGAACCGCCGAGATAAGTGGAAACCTCCAGCAAATCCTGACTCTGGATCGAATCACAAGTAAAGAAGACCACTAACGTAACCAGTAAATACCTTACTAACCGCCCCATCCCGTGGCCGGCCTCACTCTTTGAAATCATCGTAATAGCTCCGATTTTTGATGTTTCTTGCCTTCAAGAGATGGGTTCCATCAGTCCTGCGATTCTTACACGGGCAGTTTCGGGATCGGTTGTTTTTCCCTCTCATCGGTCAGGCCTCGCTAAACCAGGCTTATCTCAACGCTTGCCCGCCCGTTGCTCTCTCCATATATTTGCCCCGGTTAATCTTAAGAGGACCGGGCTTGTTCATTAACGATCTTTACAGCGCCGCTCGCGAAGGCACCAAAACGCAAGAGGACAGACTTTTTCAGGAATTGTCTGTAAGCTTCCGGCTGTTCGTGAGACAAAGGACGAAGAATCCGCACGATGTGGAAGAGATCGTGCAGGAAGCACTTATGACGATCGCCGCCAAGTACAGGTCAATGTCCTTCGAGATCAGCTTCTCCGCCTGGGCGTACCGGGTCCTGGAGAACAAGTTGATGGCTTTCTACCGGAGCCGGGGCACCCGTGCGCGGCATTTCTCCGGTGTTGACGTATCCGAGGTGACCGCCGCCGCGCCGGAGGATGATGCGGTTTTGCGTCGGCAGTTGGTCGATTGCCTGCGGCAGTTGACCCGGACGCGTCTGAGACACGCCCGCATCCTGATTCTGAGTTTTCAGGGTTTTGGGACCGGGGAAATATGTGCCAGGTTGAGCGTATCTCAAACCAACCTGTACGCCATGCTCTCGCGAGCCCGCGCCATGCTGTCTAAGTGTCTGAATACCGGAGAACTTAAGTGATGAGTGGCTGCACCGACAAGCGCTTCGAGAAAATGTTGTACGCCTGGGAACTGGGCATACTCGACGACGACCGGCGCCGGGAACTTGAATTGCACCTGCTTGAATGCGAATCATGCAACCGCGCCGCCAGGGAAATGGAACGCCCGGTCGCACTCATCCGCGAAGACCCCGAGGTCCGTGAAGAACTTGAGAAACTGGCCATTATCGAGGCGGCCGAGGACAGCCCGGTCGATGAAGACATTGCCGGGGAAAGCGGCCCTCGATCCCGGAAGCGGTGGTTTTCCTATGCCGCAGTCGCGGCGGTAGTCTTCTTGATCCTTGTCTTTCGCCCCTGGGAGCCGGATCGGCAAATCGATCCCGACCTGGTCGCATCCGAGAACAAGCTGGTGATAGCACCGTTCGAGGCGCTCGGATGGCCGGACGAGGCCTCCGAGATGGGAACGATGGCGGCCAATCTGCTGATAACGGATCTTTCCGAATCGCGCTTCGTGCGAGTCGTTTCGGCCCGGCGTCGGGCCGATCTCATGGCGCAACTGCAAATCACTCCCGAACAGCGCGATGGCTGGCTAAAACTGGCCAGGGAGTCCCGGAGCCGCTGGCTGGTTGAGGGCTCGATCATGCGCGAACGGTCCCGACTGGTTCTCGGTTCGCGGCTGGTGGATGTTTCCGACGGAACCGTGGTGGCCTCGCAGGAGATCACGGCCGACACCGGCCAAACCATCTTCGGGCTGATCGACCGCCTCACCGTCCAGATAAAGCGAGATCTGGCGCTTCCCCTTGAAGCCCTCGACGAGCCGGACCCCCGCGTGGCCGACGTCACGACCCACTCCCCGCTCGCCTACCGTTACTATCTCGAGGGCCTGGAGCACTATTCGAAGTTTGACTACCCACCGGCGGCGGCGGCCTTTGAAACAGCGGTAGAACTCGACTCGACTTTTGCCATGGCCTATTATCAGCTGTCGATGCTTGTCAACCGGGCCTACATGGAGCAGGCTCTCGCGCATGCCGGCGGCGCCAGTCAGAGAGAACGGGTTTTCATCGACGCCCGGGCCGCGGGATTAGAGCGCGATTTCGAGAGAGCCTATACAATCCTCATGGACGCCTCGGCGCGTTTCCCTGACGAAAAAGAAGTTTATTTCCGGGCCGGAACCTATGCCAGAATCCTGGGTCGACCGCATGAAGCCATAGAGTCGTACCGGGCCGTCATCGACCTCGACCCCGAACACAAGCTGGCCTATAACCAGTTGGCCTATCTCTACGATCAGGTCGGGAAATTTGACAGCGCCATGTGGGCCCTGGACCGGTATGTCGAGATCGCCCCCGACGAGCCCAATCCGTATGACTCCCGGGGACAGATTTGCGCCATGAACGGCGAACTGGACATGGCCATCGAGGCCTACCGCAAGGCTCTCGAGATACGGCCGGACTTCTCGGCCTCCCTGATGTACCTGGGGTATATGTACACTTATCGCGGGGACTACGACTCCGCCTCGGTTTACCTGCGACGATTCGCCTCTCTGTCGAATACCCGACAACGCTCCGCCGGTCGTCTCTATCTTGCCTATATACCGTTGTACCAGCGCCGCCTGCCTCAGGCCATTGAGGTCCTCAATCAGGGCATCGCGGCCGACACGATGGAGCATTACACGGCCGATCGCGACTTCAAGCACCTGCTCAAGGCCTTTATCTATACCGAACTGGGCCGGCACCGGGAGGCACTCGACCAACTCAGGACAGCCAGGGAAATCGCTACCGCGGCCAGTATAAAACGCTACATGGTCCACGAGATCGCCATCAATGCGCTCTGCGGTAATGACACCGGGGCTCAGAGCCTCGCCGACACCCTGCGCCGGTTCATTGACTCGACCGGTGGTTCGACGGTGGATCTTTTCTACGTCGAAGGTGTTATCGCCTTCAACCAGGGCGATCTCGCCACGGCGGAGGAAAGACTACGCACGGCCGCCGATTCCTCACGGGAGTTCCACGTCCGGTATTGGCTGGCACAGACGCTTATTGAGCAGGGAAGATTCGACGAGGCGACAGAGATACTCGAGGCAGCCCTGTCAAGGTACGACTCCCCCCGCATCTTCGTGGCCCTCTGGAGCGTCCGAGCCGAGTACCTGCTCGCCTATGCTTACGAGCGGGCGGGACAGATCGAGACCGCGATTGACCGCTACGAACATTTCATTGATATCTGGAAAAACGCCGACCCCGAATCCGAACTGGTTGCCGAAGCCCGACAGCGGGTGAAACAGCTTCGCAGCCGGCCGTAAGCAGCAGGCTCGCAGGCATAGTCGAGTAGAAAGTATGAGGCTATTGCCCTGACGGGACGAGCGGACCCGGGAAATGCGGAAATGCCCCCTGTAACTTGCATCGGAACCCCTCATCATCGAGAATTCTCGGGTTCTCGCCCATCAGCGAGTCGGCCGAGACGTCATCACCGGATCGCAAATACTGGATGAGAAGTTCCCGGGCAATCCTCACCGGCGCATCGGCCTTACGGGATGCTACTTCGAGAAACCTCCGTGCACCATCGATGTTTCCTGTTTTCCGGTACAACCGGGATAGGTTATACGGTGCCACGTGGTCGGAAGGGTCGAGCCTCATCGCCTTCGTATAAAGCCTCTCGGCTTTTCTGTTATGGTCCATCATGTCGTGGGCACGGGCCATATTCGAGATGTTGTTGGGGCGATCAGGGCTCAGGCCGTCGGCGATTTGTATGAGTGTCAGGGCGGTATCATAGCGCTTGAGATCAAGGTAGCAGAAACCGAGGAATCCGTAGGCATCGGAGTAGTTGGGATTCAGTCCAATAATGCGATAGAGCAGTCGCACGGTCTCGGCGAGGTTGTCTTCACGATAGTAGAGCACGTTGGCACGCTCCAGAAGTGCATCTTCCGGGAATCGCCGGTGTTTCTCCCGCCCGATCTCATCCGCCCGTAAAGCATCGCCAGTATCACGATAGTAGTTTTCGAGAAGAACCCAGGAGTTACGGCCCTTGTCTTCATCTAAAATCAGAGCACTCCTGAAGCGCTGTACCGCCACCCCCGGTATGGCATTGGCGGCCACCCGTCCACCGAGAACCACAAGGCTCAGCACAATCGAGAGAAAAGCGATGGTGAGTGCATGATGTCTTTCCTTAAGATTCAAAACAGCCAGGTAGAATAGCATGGTAACGGGCACCCCTGCGAAGGCAAAGATATCCCAGTCGCGAGCCATACCCAGCTTAGGATCCATTAATACCGTGGTGCTCAGAGCGCAGACTGACACCAGTGCCAACCATGTTTGCTCCCGATGATGCCGGATGAACTCGCCTCGCCGGCGCACTGCCAGATATACCAGAACCGGAAGTGAAGGCAGAAGCAACAACCACAGATTGGCCATGTCGAGGAGGTGGGCAGGCGATAAGAGCGTATAGCCATCATAAGTGAATCGGTTCTCAAAAAGCGGGACAAAAGCAAACCGCAGGAAGTAGGATCGGCCGCAGGCCCATGCCAGTAATCCCAGTGCAGCCAGCACCGATGCCGCCGCTGTTAATGCCTTCACCTTCCCGGACATACCGCGGACATATGCACCGAGAGGTGTTCCGGCGACTACTAAATAGAGAGTAGCCGGTATCAGGGCCAAGCCGAGGCAGTGCATAAAGATCACAACCACCTGCGCCACTATAGTTGCCGCCACTGATCCGCCTCCTCTCATGGTCTGGCACCCAATAGCACAGTAGACAAGCACGCTCAAAACAAAGAGCGAGTAGTTCTCGACATGCCCAAAGAATAGCAACATATACCCGCCCGAGGTCATCCCCGCCAGGAACAGCAGGCGCCGATGATTGTCCCTGAACAGTCTCATCGAACAAAACCCCACGGTGAGGCAAAAGATCAGGCCGGCGCCGATGGAGACGGACTGGTATACGAGTGCGGCACCGGATTCACCCTGAACACCCTCAATCCGGAAGAGCCAGATATGCACCAGCGACTCGCCCAATTGACGGTATTTTAGCATAAGTGGGTTTGAGGTTGCCAGGTTGGATACGACCGTGTAGCCGTCACCTTCGAAAAAGGTCGTCGCCCGCGCCACGATGAAGCCGGCTGATTGGAGAAGCACAACAACAGCAGCTAGAGCTACATAGATTTTGGAGCTGGATGCCTCGGAATCGGCGTCTAATGACAATCGACCCCGTAAACGCCACAATAGCAACGGAATCAGTATAGCAACTGTCAGGGTGATGAGCTGATACGTGAGAGGGGCGCCGGACCAGACATTGAGCGCCCAAAACCTCCCCTCCGGAAAAATAGTGAAGACAACAACGAGGATCGAAAGACATACATACCAGACGCCCTGCACGAAAATGGCACGAGCGTCCCACCCACTGTTGAGCATGGATCTCCCTCCCAAGAGTCGCAATGGGATCCGCCCCGATAAACACCAGTCGCGACATTGACAAATTTCCACCAATATAGATAACTGTCACTATATGTCAACATTAATCATTGCCCGGGTTATTACTGCTTCAGGAATAAGCGATAGTGCAATCACATATGAGGGTATTAGCGATCGATCGCCATAATGCCGGTGATCACTGGGTCCACCGGCATGGTTTGACGCTCAGGGACAGGGAATGGCTACCGGCCCACCCATGAACATAAAGTCTACCAGATAGACGAGATCAGAGATGTTTGGATAGTCGCCGTCGGCATCGAGATCAGCCTCATCCCAGCAGAAGGGCTCTGGTCCCGACGAAAACATGTGGTTGGATAGATAAACGAGATCCGAGATATCGCCACCTATGCCGTCATGGTTGACGTCGGCCCGAAGCTGACAGCAGACCTCTCCCTCGGAGAAGGCGGGCCAGAATCCCTGCTGTATGTCGGTCGGGCCCGAGGATATCGTCCCCACCATTGTCTGCCCCATGGACGCCGTCAGTCGGTAGTCGGCCGAGGCGGCGGTAGTGGCGCCAATCGAAAAGACACTGACATCAATCTTCGTATCGGCGCTGACCGTCGAAACGGCCGTGACGGACAGCAACAAAACCAACAGACATATGACAACAACTTTATTTTGATTCAACTGCATTTTGGAAAACCTTTCTCTTACGCCAACTAATACGGAGCGACGCCGACATTGGTGAGGTATTTTTTCCGTTGCCGAAAAACTCCGGGGTTCTATTCCCTTACGATAATTTCTTCAATCAACTTCTTTTCGGGGGCCAGCCCGATATCATTCGCCGTCACCAGGGCCTCATCAAGCATACGTTTGCCGTCGCTTGAGTCGCGCTCGGATTTTCCGTGTTTTAACAGGATCTGCCCAAGGAGGGCTTTGAGCTGAACGGTCATCTGCACATTACCGGTCCGCTCTATCCCCTTGTAGGCCGCCTGTAATTGCCTGATGCCGGAATGATAGAGCCCCTCGCAAGCCTCCACCGCCGCCAGGCCGGCATTGGAGAGGATCGTCGCGGTCTTCTCGCCGATCTCGCGGGAGATCGCCAGCGCCTTGGTGGCGTGATGGCGGCATTGCTTGAAATTCTCACAGTAGAGGCAAACGTTGACAAGGGCCAGGTGGATGTGGGCCAGACTGCGGGTGATATTCGATTTTTCGGCTATGTCGAGGGCCTGCTGGAAATAGTCGACGGCAGTTTCGATCTCACGCAGGAAGAAATGCGACGAGCCGAGTTGCACCAGGGCATCGGTCTCCACGAGCGGATGGTTGATTTTTCGGGCAATCTCGAGCGCTTCCTGCGCGTCTGAGATAGCCTGATCGATCTCGCCCAGGGTCAGTCGCGCCTGGCTCATGTTCACGAGCGCCATGGCGTAAGTTCCCTGATCACCTGTTCGGCGAAATTCCTCGGCAGCGTTGACCAGGAGCTTGAGTCCCTCGCGATACTTGCCGGACATCAATTGCACCAGGCCCATATTCAATTGCTGGCGGGAAGCCAGCGCCTTGTCGTTGATCTTCTCGGCCATTTCGAGGGAAGACCGATAATGTGCCAGGGCGCTGTCGAGCTCCCCTTTGAAGAAGTGGATATTACCGATATTCGACTGACACGAAGCTTGCAAGGATAGATTGCCGCGCTCCTCGGCGATGGCCATGGACTCTTCGTACAAACCCATGGCCTGATCGTATTCACCGTTTCTCGAAAAAGCGACGCCCATGGCCTTGAGAGCCTCCGCCAGTTCGTCCTGATCGTCGAGTTCACGACTGATTTCGAGAACGCGATCGAAATGCCCGATGGCCTCCTCGCATTTCGCCTGCGGTTGCAGAATCGATATTATGATCCCCAGGCCCGCGGCCTCGCCGGCCAGGTCACCCCGGCTTCGGGCGAGTTCCACAGCCTCCTCGGCATAGCGCATGGCCTCCGTCCAATCGGATTGTCTGACGAATGTCCGGGCCAGCAGGCGCAGGATCTCTGATTTTTCGGACTCTCGATCCTGCTCGTCGGCGGCGCGCAGGGCCGACTCCAGTTCAATGCGGGCGCTGGCGAAATCGCCGTTGTACATCATTATCTCCGCCAACCCGGCCCTGGCCGCAAGCAAATTTGGATCCTCCCGCAGGGCCAGCGCGTAGAGCCCCAGGGCTATGTCGACATCGGACCGGGTCTGCTTGTTGTCGAAACTGTACTTGGCCTTCAGGTAGTTTTCGTAGGCTCCCGCATTCGAGGTTTCCGGACTCCCCACCTGCGCCTTCATCATTATTGTTTGACCGACTTCGAGTGCCGCGCTTATTCCCTCCGCCAGGGCCTGCTTGATCCGGGGCAAACTGCCGGGCGCCTCCTCCCAGCGCTGGGCCCAGACATTTTCGCCACTCTCGACATCAACCAGCTGTGCCGATACCCGGACAGCCTCGGCCGTCTTGACAATCGATCCATCCAGAATCAGACCGACATTCAGCTTCTCGGCGATCTCCTCAAGGTCGGCGTCCGAATCCTTGTACTTCATCACAGAGCGCATTGAGGCCACCCGGACTTTCCCCAAACGCGTCAGATCCACGATCAGATCCTCGGTGATACCGTATGAAATGAACTCGTCATCGGGGGAACCGAGATTCTTAAGATAGAGCACCGCCAGGGATTTTACCGCCGCCTTCGCCGGCATAGTAGCAATCGCCACCGTCTGAGTCGATTCCGGCCCCCGTCGAACCTTGACCAACTCCTTCCTGAACTCCCCGAGGTCCTTAAACCGATCATCGGGGCTCTTAGCCAGCGCCCGATCAATGATGGCTTGCAGAGCGTGCGGAAGATCGGCTTTGCAGGATACCAGAGTCGGCGGATGATCGTGCAGAATCGAGTGAATCGTCGCGGGCATGTTGTCCGCATGAAAAGGCAATTTGCCGGTCACCATCTCATAAAGAACCACCCCGAGGGAAAAAATGTCACTGCGGTGATCGATCTCGCGCCCGGCGCCTTGCTCCGGGGACATGTAACTGACCGTACCCAGCGTCACCCCGGCCTGGGTCAACTGCTGGTCGCCCTCGGTTTTGGCCAGCCCAAAATCGAGAATGCGCACCCGCCTGGTCCTGTCCACAAGAATATTGAGCGGCTTGACGTCTCGATGGACCGTCCGGAAGGCGTGGGCCGCAGCGAGACCATCGCAAACCTGCATGACAATATCGAGGCAATCGTCCAGCGAGAGTTCCCCCTTGTCCATCAACTCCCGAAGCGTGGTGCCGTCAACATACTCCATGGCCATGAATACCCGTTCGTTGACTTCACCGACCTCGTAAATCGTCACTACATTGGGATGACTCAGAGACGCCGCGGCTCTGGCCTCCCGGGTAAATCGATCTCGAAAAGAACTGTCGGCCGAAAGGTGATCCGGCAAAAACTTCAATGCCACCTGCCGACCCAGATTCCGGTCGCGGGCCAGGTAAACATCACCCATCCCCCCGGAACCAAGTTTGTCCGTTATTTCGTAATGGGATATCACCGCCCCCGGCTTCACGAGGAAGATGGTCCGGGTAGCATCATCCGGCTTGTTCTCTCTCGACATTTATCATTCCAGTCTGGAAAATTCTGTCTGTTCACCCTCTGGCGTATGCTCTCGTTAACACCTTCGGGCAAAAAAAGTTTTTACTTCTTGACATTATCGGCGCGTATATGGATTATATAGAGCTATTTAGTACAGTATATAAACATTCTACGGCTTGCCGCAAGCAGGTTTTGGAATGAAAATATGACGGCCCGGGGCATAACGGTGCTTGCGCCCCTGGTCGTTTATGGCAATTTCGCCTTCGACACGCTCGAATCCACAGGAGGATGACAGGTGAGACCTTCACTAAATATCTTTGCGGTCGCTTTGCTGGCCGTTTTCGTGCTTTTCTCAACGACCTGGGCCCTTTCGCCCCAGTTGATAACCTACCAGGGCCGGGTTACGGACGGCGTCGGCGAATCGGTCCCCGATGGCGCGTACAATCTTACTCTTAGTATTTTTGATGCTTCCGAGGCCGGCCAGGTACTCTGGACGGAAGTGCAATCTGGTGTTACGATTACCGACGGACTCTTTTCCGTCATAATGGGTTCTCTGGAGCCCCTGCCGGATTCCATATTCAACGCCGAGAACCGTTATCTTGAAGTGACGGTCAACGGTCAGACGATGTCACCCCGGACCCAGTTCACGTCGGTGGCCTACTCGCACCGGGTAAACACGCTTGACGGCGCCAACGCCGGCGAGGTTTCCGGCGAGTTGCGCATTTCCCCCAAAGACTTCACCACCGAGAGTAATGCCATCACCATCGTCAATGCCAACGACGCCGCGGTGGCAACGATATCGGTGGGTGAAACCGGCCTGGGAACGATCTCGCTTTATGATCCGGTGGACTCGAAACTGGGTCCCGATCAGGCCAGTCTTAAGCTTCTGGATATCTCGGTCCTGGCCAGTGGGAGGGCCTCGATTTCTTTCTATGACCCGGTGGATAGTAAGGCCGGCACCGCTTTCGCGGAGAAGAAAGTGGAAATGAACTATGACGGCATCATTATGTTCGGTGAGAGTGAAAGCGACACCAACCTTGTCGTTGCCCCCAATGGCGATATCCGCGGTCTGGGACAGCTTACGATGGGAGAGAACAGCAGTAGCGGCACCGAGACCTCGGTTCTCGGGTTCAATAACACGGCGGCAGGTGATTCCTCGTCCATCGGCGGCGGCTCAGCAAACGTAGCCGACGGCACGGCATCGACAATCGGCGGCGGCTTCCAGAACACCTCCGGCGGCACCGGCGCCATGATCGGCGGCGGCAGTTCCAACACCACCGTCGGTGACTATGCGACCATCGCGGGCGGCCAGTTCAACAGCGCCGAAGGATCCTTCGCCACCGTTCCCGGTGGACAGGACAATGTGGCCTCAGGCGGCTGGAGCCAGGCTTCGGGAAGACGGGCCCAGGCTATGCATGACGGCGCTTTCGTATGGGCCGATCACACCGATGCCGATTTTGCATCCACGGCTCCCGACCAGTTCATTATCCGAGCTTCCGGAGGCGTCGGCATCGGCACTGACAATCCCACGGCCATGCTCGATGTCGTCGGTCCGGCCGGCAACGATGCCGTCCAATTCCCCGACGACGCGTTGTCGGCACCTGAATTATTGGACGAGCCGGGTATTGCCGGTACCTACAGCGACGCCACCGTCGAGCTGGCTCAGAAGTCGAATGACATGATGGATCTCGCGGTGACGGCCATCACCACTCCGGCCGACGGCTATATCATGGTAAGGGGCGGAACCACGCTTATTGCCTCCGGCACAAACAAACGCAACCAGGCCTACCTTCAGATAGATGAGAACTCCGGTGGTGGGTTGTTGCCTGCTTTCTACGTCGTGGCGGGGCCCGGTTCCGTTGATTACGACAAGGACTCTCCGGACATCGAACATTATGTCCCGGTATCAATTGACAGAATATATTTCAAGCCGGCCGGAACATATGAGTTTCGTATTGAGGCCCGTGCCCATGCCCAAAACGGCGACGGATCGGTGACGCAAATGCTCAACCCGCGAATCTCCGCACTGTTTATCCCTACCGCCTACGGCGCGCTGGTACAACCGAATTAAGGGATCTCGGCAATAACGCCCGGCCGACCGCCGGGCGTGCCCCTCGTCTCTGGCCCGGGGAGATCAAGTAACCGTCGTCCTTTCCACCCCAGGAAGGAACGCTCTGCAGCGCCGTAGGCCCGGCAAAACCGGCCCATCAGTTGTCTCAGGCCGGCGGTGTGTAAACCTCAAAAATCCTCAGGACAAGTGGACAGCCATGAAGATTCGGACCAGCCGCGTATTATCCCGTATTGGAAAAAAACAGTCAACCACTGCAGCCGTTTTGCGTATCATGACTATATTCCGGTAACAATCAATCGAGGGGAATTAGAATGAAAATTACAGACGAACTGCAAGGCAAAATAGCCGTTTTCAAGCTCTCAGGGAAAATCATGGGTGGGGACTCAAGTACGCTGTTCCACGGCCAGGTTCATCAATACGTTAACAACAATATCCGCCTTTTCGTGATCGATCTGGGCAAAGTCGAGTGGATCAATTCCGTCGGACTGGGGATGCTGATTTCTGCTCTGGTGACGGTAACCAATGCCGAAGGCAAACTGGCTCTGGCCAACATCACCAACATTGAATCCATAATGAGCATGACTCACCTGATCCGGGTTTTCGAGCATCACGACAGCCTTGAGGAGGCTATAAAGGCCCTGTCCGCATAAGCTGTGTTCGCGGGCAACCGGGAATGGAACCACCCGTGCCCACCCTCCCAACGAGATCAGTAGTGCCGCATCGCGCGGCTTGTTGGACGAGCGGCGCCGTTGCGGAATGGTGTTGCGGCTCTCCGGCTTTTGCCCGAAGGCGGG
>CAZVUZ010000081.1:411-14803 GCA_964630485.1 uncultured Ignavibacteriales bacterium | reverse complement strand
ACTCGATGCGAATGGCGAACGATTCATAGGACGGATGCAGTTCTACAACATCGCCTCGGACGCGGAAGGTCCCACGCTGAAAGTCGATATCGTTCCGGGCATATCGAATGTCCGCCAGCCGTCCGAGCAGGGTGTTGCGTTCGCACGTATCGCCCGTGCGGATCGCCACCATGCTGGCTTTGTAGTCCTCCGGCGAGCCCAGTCCGAAGATGCACGAAACGGAGGCGACGACGATGCAATCACGTCGTCCGGAGAGGCTGGTGGTGGTCGAGAGCCGCAACCGGTCGAGGTCCGCGTTCCGCGAGGCATCTTTCTCGATGTAGATGTCGCGCTGCGGAATATAGGCCTCGGGCTGATAGTAATCGTAGTAGCTTATGAAAACCTCCACGGCGTTGTTGGGGAAAAACGCCTTCAACTCGCCGTAAAGCTGGGCCGCAAGGGTTTTATTGTGCGAGATAACCAGGGTCGGACGGCCATGTCGGGCAATGACATTGGCCACGGAGAAGGTCTTCCCCGACCCGGTAACACCCAGCAGAGTCTGGTGCCGCCGCCCCGAGACGAGGCCTTCGCACAGCTCGTCAATGGCCCGCGGTTGATCGCCGCGAGGTTCGAAGGTCGAGCGTAAATCGAATTCCGCCCGTGGCGGGGCGCCCCCGCCATTGGTTATCGTTGGCATATCTCGTTGTTCCTTCATTACCTGGTCGATAAATATACGCAAATCACAGGTCCGATCAATCACAAAGATCTTTTGGGTTTCCAGACGACCTGTCTGTTATGGAACCAAGCAACGACAAAAAGGTTTAAGGCTTGTGTAATAAGGTGATTCACCGGCCACAGGCGGCAAAAATGCCTTGACTTAAGGCGCACATGGGTTACCTTATTGAGCTTAAGCTTAAACTGGTTAACAACTTCTACTTATGGAGGAAAGGCATGTACGCCGTATTTCAGATGAGCGGGTTTCAGTATACCGCCGAAGAGGGAGCCATTGTGCAGGTCCCGAACCAGAATTTGGATACTGGAGCCAAAGTTGACATTGACGAAGTGCTGCTCATAAGCGACGGCGACAAGTCACAGGTCGGGAACCCGTTCGTACCCGACGCCAAGATCGAGGCTGAAGTTGTCGGCCAGGGCCTTGGAGATAAAGTGATTGTCTATAAATACAAACGTCGCACCAAATACCGCCTCACCCAGGGGCATCGTCAGGCATACTCTACCTTGAAGATCAACAAGATCACGGCACCCCAGGGCTGAGTACGAACTAGAGACATGTGGCAAAACAGAGCATGGACAGCTCTTGTTGCATTGGCGCTGCTATTCTTCTCTCTGCCGGGGTCCGCTTCGGCACAGCAGGAGTTTACGGTGGTCGATATCGACGTGGAGGGCAACCGGGTTGCCTCCCGCGCCTTGATACTCGGCGTCTCTTCCCTTGAAGTTGGGGTCCCACTGACACCGACCGCAACCGGCGAGACTATTCGCCGGCTCTACGGACTCGGTATCTTCTCCGATGTCCGACTCGAGGCCGAACCGATCACGGGCGGCCTGAAGGTCGTGATCGTGGTCGAGGAATTACCCAAGCTCACCGGCCTGGCTTTCTCCGGAAACAAGAAACTCGAGAGCAAAGAGCTCAAGAGTGAACTGGGTCTGGGTATCGGCGGATACATCTCACCGTATCTCATTCACCAGAAGAAAAACCAGATCGCCGAAATGTATGCCGAGGACGGTTATTTTCAGGCGGTGATTACCCCCGAGCTGACCTTTAACGAGGACTCCTCCGAAGCCTCGCTCGTTTACACCATCGATGAAAAGTCGAAGGTCAAGGTCGAAGAGGTGGTAATGACCGGCAACGATCGCGTCAATGCCGGCGACGCCATCGGCAAAATGCGCAACCGCAAACGTGGCTTTCTCCGCACCTCCGATTTCGCCCAGGACAAATACGATGAAGACCTCGAGAAGGTCATTGACGAATTCCACAATCAGGGTTTCATCGACGCCTACCTGGTCTCGGACTCCATGACCATCGATTCGCTGCGAAACCGGATGAAGATCTACCTCCAGGTTTACGAAGGCCCCCGGTACTACTTCGGTAAGGCGGAGTTTTCCGGCAACGAGGTCCTCCCCACGAAGTTTTTGAAGGGTCTCCTCGAATACGACGAAAACGAGGTCTTCGACGCCGAGAAATACGGCGCGGCCATCGATGCCATGCACTCGGCCTACTGGGACGTCGGCCATCTGCACGCCAACGTCACCGACGCCCGGACCACACGGGAAGACTCACTGATCGACGTCACCTATCGGATTGCGGAAGGCCTGCCATCGCACGTCAACATGGTCAAGATAATCGGAAATTACAAGACCAAGGAACGCGTCATACGGCGCGAAGTCTCGGTTCTTCCCGGACAGGTGTTTAACCAGAACCTGCTGATTCGCTCCATCCGCGATGTCATGGCTCTGAATTACTTCGAGAGTGTGATCCCGACACCGCTGGGACTGCCCAACGGTGATGTCGACCTCGAATTCGAGGTTACCGAGAAACGGACCGGCGAAATCATGGCCGGGGTGGGCTATAACGCAACCGACAAACTGGTCGGCAACCTTGGTATGGGGATACCTAATTTCCGGGGTATGGGCCAGAACGTTTCATTCAACATCCAGTTCGGCAGCCAATACAATTCGTTTTCCCTGTCATTTACCGAGCCGTGGGCCTTCGGCCGCCCGACCACGGTCGGCGCCAGCGCCTTCACCACCAACCGCGAGTGGTATGACGACTACACCGAGGGCCAGCAGGGCTTCTCGCTGAAACTGGGACGGCGGTTGCGCTGGCCGGACAACTATTTCCGGATTTATGCGACCTATTCGCTCAAGCGCACGCGCTACTACGATTTTGATAGTGACTTCGTCAAGAGCAACTCGTATCGCTCGTCGTACTACTACGACGCCAACGGCGACGGCATCGGCGATGTCCTGCTCGGACAGGCCAGCTACGATCCGTACCCGGGCTCGATCCTGCAATACAATGAAGACTGGTTCACATCGTCGCGGATTGCTTTCAATATCGTCAGGGACTCCCGCAATCTGCCGCAATTCGCCACGAAGGGCTATTTCATATCCTACACCTTCGAGAACACCGGCGGCATCATGGGCGGTTTCTGGCATTACCAGAAACACACCATGGAACTGACCAAGTTCTTCCCTATCTATAAGGACATTGCCCTGGCTGCGAGTGTGCAATACGGTGTGGTAACTTCACCGGACGGTGATGACCGCATCCTCGTCAGTGATCGCTTCACGCCTGGCGGCACCTACTATGACGGCACCGTGCGTGGCTACGACGGAGGTTCACTGACACCGGACTCGATCGTGGTGGCCACCGATACCACGGCATTGTACAGCGACCCGAACGCCCTTCCCGGGGTTGACCCACCCGATACCGTTTTGACCAATGCCTTCCAGGCGAGGGTCCGCGGTAAATACATGCTGGTAACGAATTTCGAATTACAGATTCCGATACAGAAGCAGCAGATCTACGGCCTGCTGTTTTTCGACGCCGGAAATTCATGGCTCCACCGCAAAGACATCAAGCCCCTCACGGGCCTGTACAAGGGAGTCGGCGTCGGGTTCCGAATAATGATTCCGGGCATGGGGACCATGGGCTTCGACTTCGGCTATGCCCTCGACGACTACTGGGGTGAGGGCAAAGGCTGGAAGCCGCATTTCCAGTACGGTACGACTTTTTAGAAAATATGCATTTTACGATATTTCTTAACAGGAGACAGACATGCGAAATGCCAAATATCTGTTGCTAGCCCTGGTAGCCGTGGCCCTCGTGGCCCCCTTCTTCGCGAGCAGTGTCAATGCACAGGGGCTCAAAATCGGCTTCGTCCAGGATGAACGGATCAAGGCCGAGTACAAAGAGTGGCAGAAGGCACAGGAACAGTGGGAAACCGAGGCCAAGGCGTGGGATGACGAAGCCATGACCAAGCAACAGGAACTGGTCGAGCTTCAGGAAGAGTACGAAAAGCAGAAGCTTATTCTCTCCGAAGAAAAACGGCGCGAGCGGGAAGCGACCATCGGCGCCAAGATGGAAGCGCTGGACGCTTTCACCAAGCAGATCTACGGTCCCAACGGAACCGCCGAACGTAAAAACGCTGCCCTGATCAAGCCTTTGCTGGAGAGAATCACCCAGGCTATCGAAGATGTTGCCATTGAGGGTAATTTCGACGTCATCTTCACTCTCCAGAGCGGCCTTGGGTACATCAAAGAATCTTATGATGTCACAGACAAGATACTGAAGCACCTTGAGGAAATGGAATAAAAAGGCCAGCCTGACCCTGGGCGAAATCGCCCGGCAGGTCCAGGCAAAGCTCGAAGGGGACGCCGACTGCGTCATTACCGGCGCGGCCCCGATAGGCTGTGCCGGCGAAGGGGACATTACCTTCGTCGCCAACAAGCGCTATGTGAGTAGCCTCGCCGAGACCCGCGCCTCGGCCGTGGTTCTCGCCCCCGATATTCCCTGCGAGGGACGGGCCGTCCTTCGCCACGATAACCCTTACCTCACTTTCGCCCGCGTCATTGATCTACTCTATCCCGGGGTACCCCACGTCGAGCCGGGGGTGCATAATACGGCCGTGATCGAGGACGGCGCGACACTCGCCGACGAAGCCGCGGTGGGGCCCCTGTGTCATATTCGCGGCGGAGCTTCCGTCGGAGCCGGGACGCAACTGGTGTCCTCGGTGTTTGTCGGCAATGATGTCACCATAGGCAGGGACTGCCTGATATATCCCGGCGTCCGGATCATGGATGGTTGCCGCCTCGGCGACCGGGTCACGGTCCATTCCTCGACGGTGATCGGTTCCGACGGCTTCGGGTTTGCCGAATCGCCGACCGGACCCCGCAAAATCAAGCAGGTGGGTTGGGTAGAAATCGACAACGATGTCGAGATAGGCTCGAACTGCTCCCTCGACCGCGGCGCCCTCGGCCCCACCCGCATCGGCGCCGGCACCAAAATCGACAACCTCGTTCAAATCGCACATAATGTCGAGATCGGCCGGGGCTCCATCATTGTGTCCCAGGTTGGTATCTCCGGTTCGACCCGCATCGGCGACGGCGTCATTCTGGCCGGGCAGGTTGGCCTCGTCGGACATATCAAGATCGGTGACGGCGCTAAGGTGGCGGCCCAGTCGGGAGTGTCCCGGTCTCTCGAACCCGGACAGGCCGTGCTCGGCTCCCCGGCGCGGGAGATCCTCAAAGCCAAAAAAATAGAAGCAGCCCTGACGCATTTGCCGGAGCTGCTTAAACGTGTGAGAAAACTGGAACAAAAGCTCACAGAGTGATCAGGTAACCAGCCGCTCCTCGATTACGGCAATTTTCTCCCAATTCTTTTCCATCTGACCAACGTGCATTAACACCGCTTCGGTATCTTTCCGTCCGGCCTGATATCGAATTGACTCGAGCAGATCCCACTGCTGGCGATTGATCAGTTTCAATTGTGCGACCCGGTTGCCGAGTTCGCCGATGGCGCTGTTCATCTCGCGGGACAGGGCCTTGATCTGTTCGTGGTCGCCCTCAATCCTGATTCGCGACGCAAGGTCGCCCGCGGCGAGACCGGCCAGACGGTCCTGAAACGACTGGAGTCGGTTGGGAAGTCGCGTCAGGGGCAGAATGGTCACGATGCCAATGGCGGTTATGGCCGCCACCGCCGCCGAAATCATGTAGGGCATCAGCGTTACCGCCGCCAGTTGAACGGAATTGGAAATGCTGGCAATGGTCTCGCTATTGACGGTGTGATTGAAATAAAAAATGATCGCTCCGGAAAGGATCGTTGCCGAAGTAGCCATCAGGGCAATCACGCCATAGAAGCGACCGGATTCCTCCTGGTGATGTCTTACGGGTTGCTCTTCGCAGGTCACAGTTGCCATCTACAGTCTCCTATGTTTGTCGCGAGGAAACCATATTGCAACTTCCGTTCCGGGTTGGAAACGTTTTCCCATGAATGGGCTAAAGAACCACCCCAAAACCACTTAGGTCCCCTCCGGAAGAATCTCATGGGGCACAAAAAAGCTCCGCAGAAGCAATCCTGCGGAGCTTTTGAACAATAGGCTGTTGGCGATCTGATCAGAACGGCAGGTCGTCATCATCGGAAGCAGTGCCGGCCGGCGGCGCCTCCTGCGTTTCATTATTCGGGCCCGGCGCGGGGGCCGATCCCTGCGAACCGCCGCCGCGGTCGCCGAGGAAGGTGAAGGTCTCAACCACGACTTCGGAGATATAACGCTTGTTGCCCTCCTTATCATCGTAACTGCGATTGGCGATACGGCCCTCGACATAGAGCATGCGGCCTTTGCTCATGTACTCCTTGATGACTTCCGCCTGCCTTCCCCAGGCCACGATATTGTGCCAGGTGGTCTCTTCCGTCATCTGGCCGTCCTGACCCTTCCACTTGCGGTCGGTAGCCATCGTGAAATTGGCCACGGCCGTGCCGCCCGAAGTATAACGCAGATCCGGGTCCTTACCGAGCCTCCCTACCAGAATAGCTTTGTTAACACTCATGGATTCCTCATCATATTAGAGACATGTGCCAGTTTTCGTTAATATAACTTTGCGGAACGGCGGCTGTCAAGCCGGTAACATTTTCCTTGCCGCAATATGTGAAATAGCCTATCGTATGCCCACTTTGAAGGGAGTACAAAAATGGCTACGCCTTTTGACATAGACGCGACTCTGACCACGATTAACCGATTTATCAAAGGGAAACTCCTGCGAAGCGCACTTTCCGGCTATGTGGTCGGCCTCTCGGGCGGTATCGATTCCGCCCTCAGCGCCACCCTGGCGGTCGAGTCTGTCGGTAAAGAGAAGGTCCTGGCGGTGCTGATGCCTTACAGAACCTCGTCGAAAGCCTCGGCTGAAGATGCCATGGCGCTTGTCAGGCATCTCGATATCGGCCACCGGGTAGTTGAAATAACCCCCATGATCGAAGCCTACTTCGGCGAAATGGAGAAAGTCGATCGTGTCCGCGCCGGTAACAAAATGGCCCGTGAGAGAATGTCAATTCTCTTTGATATTGCCCAGGAGACTTCGAGTCTGGTTCTCGGGACCGGCAATCGCACCGAGGTCTGTCTCGGATACACGACCTGGTACGGCGACAGCGCCTGCTCGATAAACCCCATAGGCGAACTTTACAAAACGGATGTCCGCCTGCTGGCAGCCAAACTCGGTATCCCCCGGACCATCATAGACAAGCCGCCATCGGCAGACCTGTGGCTGGACCAGACTGATGAGGGTGAAATAGGCGTCACCTACGAACAGATTGATCGTATCCTGCAGCTCGTGGTAGACGACGGCGTGGTTTCCATTTCCGCCCTCGAGAAACAGGGCATACCGGCCACCGACGTCAGCCGGGTCGTCTCACTGATGAATCGCAACGCCTTCAAGCGAGAACTGCCCGATGTCGCCCCCCTGGGACGCGCCACCATCCCCGATGACGTTATGCTGGAGGAGTAGTCCCCTGCCATGAATGACGACGAAGGGAAACTGTATCTTGTTCCGACCCCGATCGGAAATATGAAGGATATCACTGATCGCGCCCGGGAGGTACTCGAAGCCGTTGACCTGGTTGCCTGCGAGGACACCCGTCACAGCGGTTCCCTGCTCAAGAAGCTCGGTCTGAGCAAGAAGCTCATCGCCTATCATGATTTCAACGAGACTTCGCGCGCAGCCGACATCGCGGAGAGAATCCGGGCCGGTCTCTCGGTGGCGGTGATAACCGACGCCGGCTCACCGGGGATCTCGGACCCGGCCTACCGGGTTGTTCGGGCGGCTGTCGATAACGGTATCGACATCGTACCCCTGCCGGGACCAACAGCGATCATTCCGGCCCTGACCGCCTCGGGACTGCCCACGGACCGTTTCTTCTTCGAAGGCTTTTTATCCAACAAGTCCGCCGCCCGGCGACGACGCCTGACGGAGCTTGCCGAATTGCCGCACACCCTGGTTTTCTACGAGTCGCCTCATCGCGTGCTCAAAGCCATCACCGATATGCACGATATCCTCGGCGAGCGTCAGGCCTGCGTGGCCCGCGAAATAAGCAAACACTTCGAGCAGTTCATCAGGGGGTCCCTCGGGGACATCGAAAAGGCCCTTGGCGACAGGGCCGTCAAAGGCGAGATAGTTATTGTCGTATCCGGACTTACCCGCAAATCGGGCCGCATGCAGGAATCGGAAGAAGACTGATATGCCGGGCAAGTTCTACCCCTTTGACCGTTTGATTATCGGCTACAGCACGCTGATGCTCCTCTTGGTCGCCTCGTTCGGCCGACCCCTCGTGAGTTATCTGGATGAGCTTATATTCTATCTCGGCGTGATAATTCTGGTCAACGTGATCGTGAAGCGTATTGACGAAAGGCGCGACCGCCTTTGGGCCCTGGTTCGTCTCGGTTACCCGGTACTCCTGTTCACACTTTTTTACGAGATGACCGGCGGCTCTATCCATTTGTTCTTCGACAATTTTTTTGACTGGCAATTGGTGGCATTTGAAGAGAGCGTTTTCGGCATCAACCCCACCCTCTACATTGACCGGCATCTCCTGAATACCTGGGCCAACGAGTTTTTCTCGCTGTGCTACTTTCTTTACTATTTCATGATTATCGCTTTCGTGGTTGTGGTTTTCAGGCGTCGAGATGATGAGATACTCAAAAGTTCGCTGACGGCGCTGAGCCTGACATTCCTGTTGTCTTTCGTCCTGTTCTTCATCTACCCCGTCGAAGGACCCAGATGGTATTTTGCCGATGCCTACGTCAACGCCATCGAGAGTCCGTTTTCGAGGAAACTCGTAGATATGGTTATAGACAATGCGGCGGTCCGCGGGGGATGTATGCCGTCCTCACACTTCGGCGTCGGCCTCGTCATTCAGCTTTTCTGCTTCAAGTATTATCGAAAGGCCGCCTGGATGATTCTGCCCATCGTCATCGGCCTCGCGATCGGCACCGTGTGGGGAAGATTCCATTACGTCTCGGACGTGGTCGCCGGCACCCTGATTGGTCTGGGGGCAACCCTGGGAGTGTGGTGGTGCTTCCCCCCGAAGAAATTCCGAGGACCTCAGCGCCGTTCGAACCGGCAGGATGTGAAGACACATGTGTCCTGAGCTGTTCCAGTTTTTCGGCGTTCCCATCCGCAGTTATGGCATTATGCTGGCCCTGTCGTTCATATTGGGACTCGTCTATGTCCACCGCGTCGGGACGCGTGACAACAGGCGCGTGCAGGATTACATCTTCCTCGCCTACCTTTTGATCATCGCCGGTGTTATCGGTGCGCGCCTGTTCTACATCGGCCTGCACCTCGACGAGTTCAGCGGCAACTGGAGTGCGGCCGTCAACCCTTTCGACAGCGATGCCTTCGGAATAGCCGGGCTGAATCTCTATGGGGGCGTCATCCTGGCCATCATCACAGCCTGGGTTTACCTGCGTCTGACCGGCATGCCTGTACTCGACACCATGGACCACTTCGCGCCGACTCTCGGACTTGGCCTGCTGCTGACCCGAATCGGGTGCTTTCTCAATGGCTGTTGTTTCGGAACGCCGACCGATATGCCATGGGGAATCACCTTCCCGCCGGATTCAATGCCCTATTTCGTCTATCACAGCCAGCCGCTTCATCCGGCACAGCTTTACAGCTCGTTCTACGGTCTTCTTCTCTTTGTTTTCCTCCACGTACTGCTGAAGCGTCGCCGATTCGAGGGCCAGGTGCTGGCTGTCCTGCTGATGTGCGAGGCGGTCTTTCGGTTTGCGATTGAGTATGTGCGTTTCTACGAGGGGGCGATGCAGTTCTCGATGGGATCAATAACTGTAACCTGGAACCAGGTCTTTTCGGTTCTGTTGTTCGCGCTGGGGGCGACCATCTATATCAGGCTGAGACCCACGCATAACTCACCCGCCTCGCCGGCCGTGACCTGAATCGGCTTTAGCCGCTTAACTGCCCGCGGATCTTCTCCGCATAACGATCCGTCATGCCGGCAATGTAATCCCCGATAACGATCTCTTTGGCCTCATTCTCCATCATCTCCTGAAATCGCAACGGCAGCAAATCCGGAAATAACATGAAGCGCTCATAGACGGCCTCGATAGTCTCCCGCGCCCGACCGGACATGGCCAGAAGATGCGGGTGCTTGTACAGCCTCGTGCGCAAAAACATCTTTAGATCGGTCACGACAGCAACCATGGGCTCCGAATAATCGCACATCTTCTCCGTTGCCGACCGCACCGACTCGAGGTCGCCGATATTCAGGCGCGACAGGCGCCGGCTCGTTTCCTCCAGGACATCGGTCACAAACACATCGACGAGGTGGCGGGAAAGAGCGTAGCGGCGCTGATCGCCGGCAAGACCCCGAAGGTCCTGCATCGTGCCATTGGCCAGAGTGCGCCAGAACTCCGCATGCAGAACATCATCGAAACTAATGATCCCCGATGACAGACCGTCGTCGATATCATGGGCGTTGTAGGCAATTTCATCGGCCATGTCCACCAGGGAGGCCTCAAGGGTCGGCGAGGCATCTCCCTCGAATTCCGGCAGGACGATTTTCACCGAGGTCTCGTGCTTCACGATTCCCTCGCGAACCTCAAAGGACAGATTCAGTCCGGGATGTTCGGGATAGCGAGTCTCCAGGACATCGACCACCCGCAGCGACTGACGGTTGTGGTTGAAGCCGCCGAAGTCGGCCAGCAGATCATTGAGGACATCTTCGCCGGAATGGCCGAAAGGTGTGTGCCCCAGGTCATGCACCAGGGCGATGGCCTCGGCGAGATCTTCGTTAAGTCGCATCGCCCGCGCCATCGTTCGGGCAATCTGGGAGACCTCGATAGTGTGCGTCAGGCGGGTTCGAAAGTGGTCCTGCTCGTGGGGAATGAACACCTGCGTCTTGTATTCCAGCCTTCGGAAGGCGGCGCTGTGGATGACGCGATCGCGATCGCGCTGGAAAACCGTCCGCAAGGAGTGTTCCTCCTGCGGATACCGCCGCCCCCGGGACCGCGATGACAGCGCCGCAAAAGGCGCCAGGATCCGCTCCTCACGTTCTTCAATTTCTGTTCTCGTCAAGGGCAATATAACCACCACGTTCAGTTTTCGTCACGACGACCACCCACCGCCAGTGAAATCGAGATAGCCTGGGTGAATCCCAGGACGGGGTGCCAGGTCGTGGCGTAGCTCAATTCACTTACCCCGAGTTTAAGCAATATCCCGCCGCCATACAATAGCGGAGACGTAGAAACACCCCAAAAGAAGGTACCATGCGCAGAGATGTCGACCCACTGTCCCAGCCCAAACTGCGGTTCATTACCGTCCTCAAAGGTCACCCGGCCGCCGAGAGACCACGCCCCGACACCGATCCAGTGGGCATAAACAGTGTATACCCGTTCGTTCTCGGGATCGTCTTCCGAAAGCGCACCGGAGGCCAGATTGTCAATGGCAAGAGCGAGACGAAGCCGTGACCATGCCGCCGATACGCCCGCGTTGAGAGACGACGCCCTCACGTCATCATAGTCGCCGCCAAAGGATACCTGTCTCTCGAGTACGGTCAAACCCGCCGACATGTTGTTGAAGTGGGCGAAGAGGCCACCGCGAATCGACAACTCGGAGTAAAAGTCCCCCGACCCGAACTGCGATACACCCAGGGCACCGGCGATTATCCCCCGCCGCCAGGCGGCCGCCGCGTAAGGTTCATCCAGGGCCGACATGTTGAAGCGCCGCTGGTAACCCGACTCGAGGAGCCACCGCCCGTCGACCATGGCGCCGCTGTGCATAATTAGCAGTTCCCGGGCCGATGGACACACGAGCGGTATCGTCCCGCCGGCGCCGTTAAAAGGATCCACGCCGCCGAAGACGGGATTCACGGCCGTGAGCAGTAAGAGAACCACGACCGCCAGAGCGATTGTTGGTAGTATCGATTTCACCGGGCAATCACCACCGCCTTCTTGACGGAGCCGGCTCCTGAGACTTCGCAATAGACGACGTACACACCGATCGGAAGGCGACTGCCACCGGCGGTGCAGCCGTCCCAGGCGTATTGGTTCAAGCGATAGTCACCAGTGTCAAACTCCCTCACGATCCGGCCCTGGCGATCATATATCTTAAGTTCGGTGGCCGTAACATCGGGACCCGAAATGGTTATCAAAGCCTGATCCTCAAAACCGTCACCGTCCGGGGAAAAGACGGCCGGGCTTATGTCAAGCTCAAGGGAAGCTCCGTCATGATTAAGGACCACCCGGTTAGGCTCACCCGGTGTCCCCCCGGAAGTCTCGGAACGACCCCATTCACCGTCAGAGTTCGCAGTCGGTTCCCGGCACCAGGAATGGTTGCCGTCGAATGTGAACCGATAATCGAGCAGGTCGGCGGCAAGGTCGTGAGGATCGAGCAACCGCGCCGAGTCCCCTCCCTGGTTCAGGTGCGGCCACGATGACGGTTCGAGAACGATACCACCGATATCGCCGTAGGTGGCATAGAAGTCCGTTTCCGACTCGGCCACAACGATCAGTTCTCCCGGCGCTACGAAAACGCTGGTATCGACAATCACGTAATCGACGCGGGCATCACCAAGCCTCCAACCACAGAGATCGAAGGCCTCAGACAGGCAATTGACGATTTCCACCCATTGGCCGCCATAGATGCTCTCCGTCGTCACCAAAACTTCGCTCAGGACGAAGGGCGGAAAATCACCGCCCGGAACGGTTCGGGTCAATCGGTTATTGCGCAGTTTATCGTCCGCGGAAAGCCGGATCGCGATCCGGGCATACATGCTGTCGAAAGAGAATATCTCCGTCAGGGTAAGGCTGTCACCGGGATAAACGGGATCGAGGACCTGATCAACGAGCACGGAGTGCTCCGGCTCGCGGAATATCGTCAAATGCGCCTCGGACACCGCCTCCAGACCTCGGTTCATCACCGTTGCAATCAAACGTGTCAGGCCGGCCTCAATCTCCGCCGAGACACGGCTGAGCGCCAAATCGCGACGGACCGGTGTCAGCGAATTAACACATCCGGGCGTTGAGCCGGTGAGATCCACGGATTGAACAATGCTGGCACCGGTCGGCGCCAGCCTCTCCCAGGACACGCCGTCGCCGCCGTCGTCGTTCCAGGATATCGCCGATATCAACAGGTCGTCACGATAGAGCCCGACCGTACCGGCAGTATTCTTCAGGGCAAATTCCAGTTCCACCGGTGTCAGCAATGTAGACTCCTCCGGGCAATCGCCCCACTCGCCACTGCTGTCTCCCCAGAAGGACTCGAACCCGGAGGTACTCGAAGAACCGAATAGCCGACGACAGATGACCAGATATTGATCCGGTCCCAGGCTGAGATCAGCGGGAAACGAAATTACGGAATCGTCGACGTGCAATTCATATCGGTCCAGCGCTTCCGCACCGCAGGAGTCGGCGTGCAGCTCGATCCACTCCAGGTTGCGCAATCCGCCCGGCTCATTGGCCAGGACCTCGTTAACCACAATCTCCGCCGATGCGCCGATGGCGGTGACGAATAAGCCAAGAAGGAATACCAGCGACCTGTTCATGATGTCCCTCACAAAAAAGCTCGCACCTCAATCGAAAAGGTGGTGTCATGCGATCTCGCGGCCCCGCGCCGGTAGGCATGACTTATTTTGCTTCCGATCGTCAAGTTCCCGGCCACCGGCAACTCGTTCCTCAGGAATCCATACCAGTAGCCAATACCGTTCAGGGCCGGATCGATCTTGTCCGCATTCGACCACAGTTCCCACGTCCCGCATCGCCTGTCGGCCAGTTTGAGGTTGACAAAAAGCGACAGAAAATCGCCATGTCCACTCCGCGTGTTATGAGCAATATATGTTCTTGCCCGTACATTTTCAACCGAAAATCTTGCTTCGAGACGCGTCCGGCCGGAGGAGGACTCCCCCGCTGTCTCAAGGGTGGCTCGCTTTTTTGATCGGTTGAGATAGTCCAGCCGCAGGGAAACATCATCACCGCATTGCCGGATGACTCCCGAAAGCAGTTCGACATTGAGAGTGTCACTACCCCTGAACCCGGCCACAACGGCGTTGGTCAGGGTCGTCTTTGACGACAGGAGAACGATTGTCTTCAGCATTCCCCCGTTCTGGCGAGATCGCCTGTCGCTGTAGGCAAAATCGACTTCGTCCAGGTGCAGGGTGCGCCTCAGATTTGCGGCCTTACCGCCTGTCGTAAAATCGAGATAGTCACCGCTGTAGCTCCAGCCGGCGAAAGTCAATTGTGCCTGCCGAAAGCGATGGCGTCCCTCGAAGACCAGTGCTCCCGGACCGGCACGGGTTCCAGATTGAGCGGCGATTTCGGCGCGGACATACCCACCTTTGTATTTGCCGGTAACGGTGACGGCGCTTTTGCCGTCGTTGACGGTGATGCCGCTC
>CAZVUZ010000081.1:0-401 GCA_964630485.1 uncultured Ignavibacteriales bacterium | reverse complement strand
AGACGGTTGTACCCGACGACTATCTCGGGTCTCAGGGGCCAGCCCTTCGGACTCAGGTTCAACGCCACTGTTTGCAGACTATGCCGACTATCGCGGTTATGGGATACCAGCAGTACTCCGTCCCCGGCAGGAGCACGAACCCGAGCCAGCAATCCATTGTAACCACCGCAATCCGGGAACAGGAGCGACTCGCCGTCGACGTTCTCCGAGAAATCGAAAAGGCGGCCGTGATTGCCGATGACCGTCCCCAATCCGAAGCGGGTCGTAAAATTGCCCAGCTTCAACTCTCTCAGGATTCCACCATGGCCGGTGTAGTTGAGTCCGCGACGGGTGACCCGCTCGACGTCGCTGTATTCACCGTGGACGGCACCGAAGGCCCGCCAGCCACTGCCCGCGTTGAT
>CAZVUZ010000080.1:0-14838 GCA_964630485.1 uncultured Ignavibacteriales bacterium | reverse complement strand
TCAAACTCGACGGCGTCGAGTGCTTCGAGAATTACATGGTCCTTTACGAGCGCGAGGGCGGTTTCAAGCAGATGCGCATCCGCGACATGAAAACCGGGGATACCTACCGGGTCGACTTCCCCGAGCCGGTTTACACCTTCTACGGCACCTCCAACCCCGACTACTATACGGACATCGTCCGTTTCTCGTATCAGTCACTGGTCACGCCGCGCTCCGTTTACGATTATGATATGAAGACCCGTGAGCGCGAGTTGAAGAAGCAGAAAGAGGTCCTCGGCGGCTTTGATCCCAATGACTACCAGAGCGAGCGTGCCTTCGCCACCGCCGACGACGGCACCCAGGTGCCGATTTCGCTGGTGTACAAAAAGGGCCTGGTCAAGGACGGTTCCAACCCGCTGTATCTCTACGGCTACGGCTCTTATGGCATGTCCATGGATCCCTACTTCTCGTCCAACCGCCTGAGCCTGCTCAACCGCGGTTTTGTCTTCGCCCTTGCCCACATCCGCGGCGGCGGCGAGATGGGTCGCCCCTGGTACGACGACGGCAAATTGCTCCACAAGAAGAACACCTTCACCGATTTCATCGCCGTTGCCGAGCATCTGGTAGCACAGAAGTACACTAACAAAGATAGACTTGTGTGCTCCGGCGGCAGTGCCGGCGGCCTCCTGGTCGGCGCTGTGGCGAATATGCGGCCCGACTTGTTCAAGGTGATCGTGGGTGATGTCCCCTTCGTCGATGTCATGAACACCATGCTCGACGAAAGCATACCGCTGACGGTGATCGAGTACGACGAGTGGGGCAACCCCAACGAGAAAGAGTATTTCGACTATATGCTGTCGTACTCGCCGTATGACAATGTCACCGCCAAAGCCTATCCCAATATGCTCATCACAGGCGGCCTGAACGACACCCGCGTGCAGTACTGGGAACCGGCCAAGTGGGCGGCCAAGCTCCGCGCCAACAAAACCGATGACAATGTGTTGCTCCTGAAGACCAACATGGGCGCAGGTCACGGTGGCGCGTCGGGTCGTTATGACTACCTCAAGGAAATCGCCTTCGAATACGCCTTCATTCTCGACATGCTCGGTATCGAAGGCTGATACGATCAAAGATAGCACCTGCCATAGCGGGCAGACAAAAAGCCCACTCCGTAAGAGAGTGGGCTTTTTTTATTCGGACTTATTAAAGTCGGACGGACGGCTACTTGATCTTCTTGGTCAAGAAGTCGATTAGCTCCGGTGTCTTCATGCGCGTCTGTTCCATGGTGTCGCGATCACGCACGGTCATCGTCTCGTCCTCGATAGTCTGGCCGTCAACGGTGACGCAGAAGGGCGTCCCGGCCTCGTCCATGCGGGCATAGCGCCGTCCCACCGCACCTGCGACATCATAAAACACCTTGAAATGTTTCTTGAGTTCCCCGTACACCTTCTCGGCGACCTCCGGCATACCGTCCTTCTTGACCAGCGGGAAAACCGCCGCCTTGATCGGCGCCACCTTTGGTGAGATCCTCAGGAAAACGCGCTTCTCGCCCTTGATCTCCACCTCGTCGTAGGCATCGACCAGGATCGTCAGCAGAGTCCGGTCGCATCCGGCCGAGGTCTCGACAATATAGGGCAGGAACTTCTCCGGGAAGCGTTCGTCTTTGTAGCGCAGGTCCTTGCCGGTAGCCTCCATGTGGCGGCTCAGGTCGAAGTCGGTGCGGTTGTGGACGCCCTCGAGCTCTTTCCAGCCGAACGGGAACTCGTATTCGATATCATAGGCGGCCTTGGCGTAGTGGGCCAGCTCATTTTCGCCGTGCTCGTGCCAGCGCAGTTTTTCCATGTTGATACCGAGCGCGCGATACCATTCCCAGCGCTGTTCCTTCCAGTACTCGAACCATTTGGCATCTTCCTCGGGCGGCACGAAGTACTGCATCTCCATCTGTTCGAATTCGCGGGTGCGAAAGATGAAATTGCCGGGCGTTATTTCGTTGCGGAACGCCTTGCCGATCTGGGCGATGCCGAAGGGTACTTTCTGCCGCGACGAGTTTTTGACATTCAGGAAATTGACATAGATCCCCTGGGCCGTCTCGGGCCGGATGTATATGGTGTTGTCTTCATCCGCAACCGGACCCATGAAAGTCTTGAACATCAGGTTGAATTCTTTGGCCTCGGTCAGATCACAACCGTTTTCGATCGGGCTTTTGGACGGCTTGTGCGGACAGCGCGCCTCGTCGAGAGCATCGGCGCGAAACCGGGCCTTGCACGTTTTGCAATCGACCATGGGGTCGTTGAAAAGGCTGACGTGACCGGACGTGTGCCAGACTTTGGGATGCATGAGGATGGCGGCGTCGAGCCCCTCGATATCGTCGCGGCGGGTAGTCATGGCCTCCCACCAAAAGGTCTTCAGGTTGCGCTTGAGTTCGGAGCCCAGGGGACCGTAGTCCCAGCATGAGGTCAGGCCGCCGTAAATCTCCGACGACGGGTAGATATAGCCGCGGCGTTTGCACAGCGATACCAGCTTTTCCATCGTGTCGTTGCTGTTGTTCTTCTTGCTCATGTCGTTCTTTCTAATCCGTCAGCCTCGTACTCGCTAGTTTCTCGAGGAAGTCGAGTGATTTCAGGTCTGTGTTCAGGCCGGTCTGGTAATTCAAAAACCTGGCCAGCGCCTCCAGCAATCCGGCGGCGTCGTTATAGCCGATGGTTATCTCCGCGGCCTCGCTCAGTGAGGCCCGTTGCAGGGCCAGCAGGCGATCCAGCCCCAACCGGGTCAGGGGAATATAATAATCTCCCGGCGATTGGCAAGAGGCACATACCAACCCGCCCTGCTCGGGATAAAAAGCCACTTCCGACCGGCCGTTTCCGGTTGATGTTTCAAGGCCTTCGAGCGACCGGCCGCAGACACTGCAAAAGGCCAGCGACGGGTGATACCCCAGCTGACTGAGCAACCGGAGGAAAAAGGCAATGAAAATTCCTGGCAACGAGGTCTTATCCACCAGGTCAACACTCTTTAGGTAACTGAGGAAGTAGCGGTAAAGATCCTCCAGCGGATCTTCTTCCGGCAAGAGCAGTTTGAGCAGTTCACAGGCGGCCGAGGCATAGGCCAGCCGACCCAGGGTACCATCCTTCTCAAACGTAAAGGCTTCGACCAGATCGACTTCGGATATATACCCGCGAGTCTCGCGCTGTGAACTGTAAAAGGTAATTTCGAGTCGCGCAAACGGCATCAGGCGCCCGCGCCGCGCTTTCAGACTCCGCCCACCCCGGTCAACAAGCGCCAAAAGGCCGTGATCCCGCGTGAAAAAGACCACCGTCCGGGACGATTCCGACCAGTTAAACGATTTCAGGATAATGGCTTCCGTCTTCTCCAGCGCCATCGTATCACTTGCCGTGATAGTAGTAGATTGTTTCCCCGGGACGGACCATGTGGTAGCGGGTGCGCGCCAGATGCTCAAGATACAGCGAATCGGATTGCAGCCGGCGGTGGACATAGGTGTTGTCAATCAGGGTTATCAGCGTCTGGCGATTGGCTTCCTCAAGCCCGCTTCTCTGCATTTCCAGCCGGATTATGCGAGGAATACCATAGGTGCCGCACATCAGTGAATACAGAAACAGCAGGCCAATGGCCCAGAAGCCGTAAGTAACGAACTTCCGGCGCAGGCGGGCATCGGCGTTGGAGAGACGTTTGACAAAATTTTCCGCCAGCGGTCCCAGACCCGTTTTTGATTGTTTCACACGTCTCGGCATAATACGGATTATGCCGGGCTCCGGTCCGCCGAGCAACAAAAAAACACCTGCGGCTCCGCCGGAGATGCTCACGGCCGGCCCCCCTGTGCAAAACTCGAACAGCCAACGCTAATCCGCGCCCAGCATAAACTTCCGCGCCGTTTGTCCGATAAATACACAGAGAGAAACCGTATATCCGGCAGGATTAAACATGGCGAAGATCGACCAGCTACTGAAAATAGTCAAACAAGCCAATGCCTCCGATTTGCACCTTGCCACCGGTTCCGTACCCATGGTCCGCGTCAATGGGCGCCTCGAAAAAACCCACCATCACCGGCTCCCCACCGAGAATATAAAGCAACTCGTTTACGAGATTCTTTCGGACACGCAGATCAAGGCCTTTGAAAAATCCGGGGACCTCGATATCGCCTACGGCATTGATGGGCTGGCCCGCTTCCGGATCAACATCTACAAGATGTACCACGGTCTGGCGGCGGCTATCAGATTGATTCCCGATGAGTTATTCGATCTCGCAGATCTCGGCTTTTCGCCGACGGTATCAAAATTAACCGAGAGCAAATCCGGGCTCGTCCTGGTCACCGGTCCGACCAACTCCGGCAAATCGACCACCCTGGCGTCAATGGTTGATTACATGAACACCCGGTTCGCCCGCCATATAATTACGCTCGAAGACCCTATTGAGTATGTCCACGAGAACAAGAACTCATTGATTTCACAGCGCCAGATCGGCCAGCATTCGGAATCCTTCGCCACCGCCCTCAGGGCGTCCCTTCGCGAAGATCCCGATGTCATCCTGGTCGGGGAAATGCGCGACACCGAGACTATCTCGCTGGCGATCACAGCCGCCGAGGTCGGCCTGCTTGTCCTCGGGACCCTGCACACCTGTACGGCCTCGGCCACCATCGATCGGATTATCGATGTCTTCCCTCCCGACCAGCAACAGCAAATCCGCGTCATGCTGGCCGATACCCTCAACGGCGTCGTCTCTCAACAATTGCTGCAGCGCGCCGACGGCAGCGGCCGGACCGTAGCCTACGAACTCATGGTCAGCACCGCCTCGGTCCGCAGCCTGATCCGCGAGGCGCGCACCCACCAGATGCCGACCGTCATTCAAACCGGCCGCAAGCACGGTATGCGACTCCTCGACAACCACCTGCGGGCACTGGTCGATGCCGGCATCGTGACCACCGAAGAGGCCATCCGCGTGGCCACCAATCCGGCGGATTTCTGCAACCGCACCACCGAAGAAAACCTACAGGAAGTTGGAGCATAATGGCCAGGAAGCGAAAACACATACGGCTCGATGAGATCCTGATCCAGTTGAACCTTATCAGCCAGGATCAGATCAGGGAGGCCCTGACCCGACAGAAAGCCCACGGCGGCCGCCTGGGCTCGCAACTGCTCTACCACCGTTATATCGACGAGACCGGCCTGGTCAAGGCCCTGTCGTTGCAAATGGGCACCGAAGGAGTGGTCCTCTCGGACGTCGATATTCCCGAGGCCGTCATCAAGATGCTGCCCTCCCGGATCGCCGTCGCCCGCAAAGTAGTACCGTTCGACTACGACACCGAGGCCAACCTGCTCAAAATCGCCAGCGAGGACCCCAGGGACCAGAGCCTCATCGACGAGTTGAGTTTCGTTGCCCGCGGCAAGCAGATAAAAATGTTTGTCGCCGCCGAACTCGCCCTGAACACCGCTATCGCCCGTTACTACCTCGGCCGCGAAGTCTCGCTTGAGGAAAACCTCCTGCTCGACATTCCCCTCGAAGCAACCGACACCGGAGAAATCACGACGAATCCCGAGGATGTCGAGACCCAATCGATTCCGTCGCGGCCGACGGTGATGATCGTCAGCGACGAGGAATACGCACCCCCGCTGCTGCAGTCGCTCCTGGAACGCGACGATTACGATGTGGTAATGTCCGATTCCGCCGACGACGCCATTGAGATGATCGGCGACAGGTCCTTCCACACCGTGCTAATCAAGGATACCGTCTCCGGCGATTACATCGACCTGATAGACCGCCTGCGAAAAATCTCTCCGCGCACTACCGTGCGCTACTACGAATCATCGGCGTCGCTTTTGCTCCACCAGGAGACCGCTATGACTACCGGCGATATGCTCATCAGGGACCTGGAGCTGATGACTTCCCTTCTGGCCCTCAAGAACAACGATTCTTCGAATCACAGCGGCGCCGTTGGCGCCTACGTCGACAGCCTCTGCCGCAAGCTGGGGTTGCCCGAAAAGGAGCGGCTTACAATTGTCAACGCCGCCTACCTCCACGACCTGTCCCGCTATTACTATCGCGCCGATAGTGACCGGGACTCGCTATCGACAATCAAGCTCACCGTAAAACTACTGACATCCCTGCAATATCCGCCGGTAGTGATCGAAATCCTGCGCTCCATGTACAAGGATCTCGGCGGTAAATACACCAAGCGCCTGCCAATCGAAGTTTTCGGCGGCAATATTCTGACGATCGTGGATATTTTCTGTGAAAACATCGACCTGCAGCAGAAACTCTCGCTTGACAAATTCGACGCCATCAAGAAAAAATACCGGGACCTCACCGGGAAACTCTTTCTCGGCGAGGTCGTCGAGGCCTTCATCGCCCTCATTCAGGACGAGATCCTCCAGGCCCAGACCGCCGGCACCGCTGGCCAGGTTATGATCTATGCCGATGATCCGGGAATCCTCTACCCCGTCGAGCACCGGATTCACAACGAGTACTTCCGCACCGTGGGCCAGTGCTCTCTCGATTCCTTCGTTGAGCTGTATCAGCGCGGCGAACCGGACATTATGGTACTTGTCCTCGGGGGCCAGAAAGCCGAGATCGTCGATACCATCGACCGCCTGGAGGCCATGGGGATATCCCTTGGAAACGTCCCGACCTTCCTTCTCGTCAGCGATATCGCCGGAGCCGAATTAACCCGCCTTCTCGATCGCGGCCTTGAGGATATCATTGACGTCCAGGCAGGCCTCGATATGCTGGTGACCAAAATGCACAAAGTGCAGGCAATCAAGCAGGCCCGGGAGGATCAGAAGAACGACAGCCAGGGGATCACCTCCGAGACACGCGGCCGGCTGGCCGATATGAATCTCATCGACCTGCTGCAGGCGCTGGGGCCCGCCAGAAGAACCGTTCGCATTACCCTTTACCGGACCGACGACAACGAGAGACACCTGTTGCTGTACCTCGACGAGGGTGTCATCAGCTTCGCCAGGCTCGGCGACACGAACGGCGCCGACGCCGTCTATGAAGCGATGAGTTGGGCCGATGGGAGTTGGTTGATTGAACCGCTGTCGGCCGATGATCTGCCTGAACCTAACAACGAAACCGCTAACGAATCGATACTGATGGAAGGTTGTCGCCTGATGGATGAGAAGGCCCGCTCCGGGCAACTTCTCTAAAGATCGCCAATCACTAGAGACTTGCCGCCCGCTTGAGCAAACGGAGCTTGTCTCTCTGCCGCTGCCGCGTTTCCTCGGGTATCTCATCGAAGTACGAGAGTGCTTGACGGGCTGTCGCGCGAGCCTCGCCTTCCATATTCAACCTCTCCCGGCAATTGTAAATCTCATAATCGCATTCAAGGAGATTATAGTAGTTGCCCGGGCGGGCGGCGTAAAAGCGGCGCAGCCGATCGTAAATCTCAAGCGCCTTGCGGTAGCTTCGTTTTTCGAAGTGCGCCCGGGCCAGGGGCCAGAGAAAGACCCGGCCGTCGGGGTAGCGAGCCAGCATTTCATTGCAAATGGCTATCGTCGAATCGTACTCCCCGCGATCAAGCCATACCAGGATCAGGGCATTTCGCGCCGGCGTCCGTGAGATCCGCGATGAATCCGCAGCCAGGTACAATTCCTCGATGCCCTTCCCCATCTCGTTCTTGAGAATACGCAAACGACGGAAGATCCCCCCTTTGGCCGATTTCCAGTAATGGTAAAGACCCAGACCGAAATAGAGGTCATAGCAGGTGCTGTCACTCTCCAGGCCGTCACGATAGTCCCCCTTGACGCCGAACCCGAGCCTCAGGGCCCGGGCAAAAGATCCGAAATGCGATTCCCATAGCGCCCGGTTAGATCGGGCATGGCCCAGGTACAAATGCATCCAGGCCGCCGTCGGCCTGTCGGCCGTGTCGAGGATACCCCCGGCGAGGGTCTCGATGGTATCGAGAAGACGCTGAAATTCTTCTGAACCCGAAGATTCCTCGCTGTCGAACATCCGCGCCAGAAGCGTTGCCGACCGACCGAAATATCCGGCCGGATCGCGGGGGTATGCGGCCGTCAAAAACCCGCTGACGGAATCGGCCCGGACGAAGTCATCACTGTATATGTAATCCTGGACGATTCGCAATTGAGCAGCTTTGACGCTGTCCATGTATTCGGCCATCACCGGCACAGGACCGGCGACGGACAAAGATAGAGTTAGCAATAGCAGCTTGATTACCCGGCGTAATTTAATGCCCGTGTCGATTTCGACGCCTCTTATCATTGGCGCAGATTAGAATTTATATGTCGTAATTACAACAACAAAGTCGGCCGAAAGGGGGCGGGGAAAATTGCTGCGGGGTCAGGCGATGGCATGCCCCGGGATGAAATCCAGAAGCTCCAGGGTGTGATCGGTGGATGCTACAACTACGACCGCAGATCCCATCTGGTGGTAAATCAGGTGACAACCGCGGCAGTGATGATCAAAAAACGTAACACCGTTTTTCACGACACTTGATTCCTCCAGTTCGTCGGGAATCGCATACTCCGAAGCCGGGATCACAAAGACCGACACCAGGATTTCATCCGCCCGGTAAAGAAAATGCGCCGCCTGGACATCGTTGAAATCAACCGTCGAGCCGCCAATCAGACGGTAGTCACCCACGTTTTCCTCGATCTCATAGTCCAGATCGTCGTGAATATAGGTTTGCACGTGAGAAACAGGCTTGGAACCGGCAAATTCAGCAGGCGCTTCTATTACGTTCAGGTGGGCCTGCTCAAGAGGCATGTAATTACGGAAGTGACTGTAAAAATCACCAGTTATCAGGGCCGCGCCAATCAGTATGGCCAGTGAAGCCGCCGCGACCAATGTCTTGGCGGCCAGTTCAAAAGGGCGGCCTTTGAGAACCCCCCCTCCACCGGAATCAATATCATCCAACTGGCTCAGTATCTTGGCCTTTAGCTTGTCTACTTTGGATAGCGTATCACCATTATTTACTTTTTCAACCAGGAACTCCTGAAAGGCCTCGGCAACACGGTACTTGTCACTACAGTCTGAGCAATGTTTGAGATGCTCTTCAACCTTTTTCGCATCGATTTCTGAGGCTTCTCTATCAATTATATCATACAGTAGTTCCAGTGCTTCGGCGCAAGTCATCTCGTCCGAACGATTCATTTTGCCTTTTCCTTGATGTATCCGTTCTTCACTGCATAATCATAAAGTTGTTTCTGCAAGAGCTTTCGACCTCTGTGCAGCCTGGATTTTACCGTTCCTAACTGTAAATCGGCGATATCGGCAATCTCCTGATAGGAAAATCCCTCAAGAAACGAAAGTACCGCCACCAGTCGGAAGTCATCCGGCAAATCCTCTATGGCCTTTTTCACATCATCGTCAAATATCTTGGCAAACAGTTGCTGCTCAGGGTTTTCCGACAACTCAAAACCGGCCAGCTGACCATAAAGATAATTGTCATCAATATCATCTATATTGGCCGACATCGGCGAACGTGACTTAGAACGATAATCATTGATAAAGACATTGGTCATTATCTTAAAAAGCCATGCCCGACAATTGGAACCGGACTCAAATTTGTCCCAGAAGCGATATGCCTTTGTAAGCGCCTCCTGCACAAGATCTTGCGCGTCACTCTCATTTCTGGTCAGACGCAGGGCGGTTCGGTACAGGGCGTCCATGTGAGGCAACGCCTCTGCTTCGAATGCCTTACGCTTGCCCAAATCCTTGACTTTACCGTCGCTCATCAGTCTACCCCCAGACCATTGACTCGACCGGTAAAGCAATCGCTTAGCTTATAGTACATAACACCTTATCCAGTCAAGTAGTTCCCGAAGCCCAAATATGTCATTTTTCGACACCTTCGGCCTCTCAGACCTTATACATAAAACGGGACAAATTGTGCCCACATTACCAACTATTTCTCTGAGCTTACAAACGGCATCCAACCGAACCGAATCACAACCCACCTGTTGATGATTCAACCACGATTCACCTGCCGAAGCATCGACAAGGAACACTCACAGCGCTCGGCATGTCGCGTGAACCGCTAACAGACTCTGTAGGATGGACGTCAGTCTCAACGAATCCATCATCGCGAAGCTTTTGTAAGATGTTGGATCCGGAATGCAAACCCTTCATAACTAAAATAACACGTGAACCATAGTTAGGCAAGGTTGTTTTGAGATTATGTCGCATCACAAATTAGTATACGACGACCGCTGTGCCTTTTGTTGCGCCGCCGTCCGGCATCTCAAGCGCCGGCAATTCAACCGGCCCCTGGACCTTGTCGGGCTTTCCAGTATCGGACGGCATGGCGACCTGAGCTGTCTTTCACCCAACCGTCTCAGGGCCGAGATCCACCTTGTCACCGACGACGGCAGAGTCTATGCCGGTGCGGCCGCCCTCGCCCGAGTGGCCAGAATGACCCCCCGTTACCGATGGCTCGGAATCATCATGTCCCTGCCGCTGATCCGGCAGCTTGCCGATATGGTTTATCGCCGGGTCGCCGAACGACGTCATAGCCTGACACCGTTGGTCTCTATTGACGGTATGAAAAACAGCCCCTCCGACACCTCGCCATCAGATCCGGTAAATATCCCGGCAGAGACAAAAGAAAGGCGCAACAGCCATTCCTGACCGTTGCGCCCGTTTATTTCTGATAATTCCGGCTCAGTTCGTCTGGGCCGTCACCTTCGGTTTATGACCGCGCATCATTGAGGCTTTCAGCGCCGGAGGCGTCACGAGGGTGGTGACGATGACCATGATAACCACCGCCGAATAGGTGCTGGTCGATATCACCGGATGCCCGTTGAGCATGAGCTTGGCGCCTATGCCGGCAAAAATCAGACCGACCTCACCCCTTGGTATCATTCCCAACCCGATAGCTATGCGGTTTGTCGTGCGATCGAAAATCGCCAGCGAACAGGCCTGCTTGCCGATTATGGCCACCAACGTCATAACCGCCGCGAATCCGAGGATCTCGATTTGGGCGAAGGTTGTAAGGTCCACCATCATGCCCATGCGAACAAAGAAAATCGGCACCAAGAAAACCGAGATGGGCTTGATTAGCTCTTCTATGTCGTGCTCTCCCATGCGCTTGAATTCTCTGTAATGCACGTCATCCAGAATAAGCCCGGCGGCAAAGGCCCCGACAATAGGCGCCAGGCCAACCTTTCCGGCCAGCCATGAGAGGGTGAAACAGACCAGCAGGCAAAATGACAGGAAAACACCCTTCCCCTTGAGCTTAACGGCCAACTTAAAATAGGTTGGCAGGAGAAACGAACCGACCACGATAGCGCCAACGACGAAGAGCACTGCTTTCCCGATGATCCAGAAAATAGCCATGGAACTGATACCTTCCCCGCCCGAAGATACGGCCGAGATGATACCGGTAACGACGGCCAGGATGACGAGTCCGAGGATATCGTCGATCACGGCCGCCCCCAAAATTACCTTGGCTTCCTTGGTCTGGATTTTCCCGATATCCCTCAAAACCCGGGCGGTAATACCAACCGAGGTTGCAGTCAGGGTCGCTCCGATAAAGACATGAACATAAATTGATTCCTCAGGCAAAAAGAAGATACTCACGCCCCAGCCGAGGAAAAACGGCGCGACGACGCCGAATATAGCCACCATAAATGAGGTCACCCCAACCTGCATCATTTCTTTGACCGAGGATTCCAGGCCCACCTCAAAGAGCAGGATGATGACACCTATCTCAGCGAGGATTTCGAGAGTGAGATTATTGATGAGGGGCTCGAAGGCGTGAAAGCCCACGAGGTGCAGGTTGCCGATTATCATTCCTATAATAAGCTCCCCCAAAACAGCTGGCTGATGAAACCGCTCGAACAGATCTCCGCCCAGCTTGGCGGCCAGGAGGATAACGATCAGATCCAGCAGGATAGCCAGTACCGGTCCGCCGTGACCGTCACCATGCCCCTCCCCTTCCGCGGCCAGGGCTGCACCGTCGGTGGTTTCGGCGCCTGACCCGAAGGCGAGTCCATAAAACAGGTACACGGCCACTATGACCATGAAAAGCATTAACCTTCGTTGAGTAAGCAAACGCAAAACGTACTCCTTCCAGATATGGGCCGGGTTTCGGTCCTTAGTCGCAGGAATTTATGGGTTTGGTTGGCTTGCATCAAGTTGTTTTGTGGTTCATCTGCACCAACTGCGGGCAGGCCGGGACAATTCTCGGCGGGTGACCCGAAAGAGTCGGCTCGGGGCCGCAAAAGGCCTGTAGTTTTGCGCTAATGTGTCGAAAATAATAGTCATAGACAGTAATACGGTAGCCGTAGGCACAAAACCTTAGCAGACGATACTTTATGTTTATCTTCATTGGGGCAGCGATTGTAATAGGCGGCGTGCTGGGAGGCTTTGTCTGGCACGGCGGCCAGGTCATGGCCTTGAACCAGCCGAACGAAGTCCTGATCATCGGCGGCGCCGCCTTCGGCTCGCTACTGATTTCAACTCCATTGCCGGTCGTGAAGGCCATAGTCCGCCAGGTCAAGGGCGTGATGGGAAGCGGCATGGCCAAGAAAGACTACCTGGATGTGCTCGTCATGATGTTCGAGGTCTTCAACGTCGCCCGGCGCGACGGCCTGGTCGGACTTGAAAATCATATCGAGCACCCCGAGGAGAGCGAAATCCTTCAGCGCTATCCGAAATTTCTCAAAAACCACGAAGCCGTGTCGTTTTTCTCAGATACCATGCGCGTCATTATCTCCGGCGCCGTACAGCCTCATGACCTTGAAGAGCTAATGGATATCGATATCGAGACTTCCCACGAAGAAGAACTGGCCCCCTCGGAGGCCCTCTCCAATGTCGCCGACTCCATGCCCGGCCTGGGTATTGTCGCCGCCGTTCTCGGTGTCGTCATCACCATGGCGGCCATCGATGGTCCAGCCGAAGTTATTGGCGAGAACATCGCCGCGGCCCTGGTCGGAACCTTCCTGGGTATTCTGATGTGCTATGGTTTCGTGGGCCCCCTCGCCACCAGCATGAAGCACCGCGTCAACGAGAGTGCCAATTATATCAAAGCCATGAAAAACGCTTTGCTGGCCTTCAATAAGGGTGTGGCTGGTGTCATCGCCATCGAATTCGCCCGTCGCGCCCTGCCGGCGGAAGTCCGCCCCGGTTTCCTTGAACTGGAGACCGCCTGCAACGAGACCAAGAAGAGGTAGTCCCCGTGTCAGACGGTTCCGATCAACGACCGATAATTATCAAGAAAGTCCGCAAGGGCCACGGCGGTCACCACGGCGGCGCCTGGAAGGTTGCCTTCGCCGATTTCATGACGGCCATGATGGCCTTCTTCCTCGTTATGTGGGCCATCTCTCAATCCGATGAGGTCAAGCAGGCCATTGGCGGCTACTTCCGGGATCCCTCCGGCTATGGCCAGGGCGGCGCCGGGGTGCTCAAGGGATCCCAATCGGTCATCCCGACCGAGTCACCCGACATAGGTCCCACCCCGAAACGCAACGACGAGAGCAAAGGACCCTCGGCCAAAGAGAAAAACCTCCTCAGCGCCGCGGCTAAATCGATTCTCGAGGAGATTAAGAAGCAGGAAGCATTTCAGCGACTGAAGAAAAACGTTAAAATGCAGATGACCTCGCAGGGCCTGCGAATCATTCTCAACGAGGGCGCCAATTCACCGGCTTTCTTCGAGCCGGGATCGGCCAAGTTGCTCCAGAAAAGCGCCGTCATCCTTATGACCATTGCCCACGAACTCGGCCAACTCGAAAACAGCATCGTGGTTGAGGGCCATACCGACGCCGGTTTCACCGGACGTAATGACTACAGTAACTGGGAGCTCTCCACCGATCGCGCCAATTCCGCCCGCCAGTTATTGGAAGTATCCGGGCTCAACCCCGGCCAGATTCACGAAGTACGCGGCTACGCCGACAAATTCCCCATGATAGAGCACAATCCCAATGACGCCCGTAACCGACGCGTCTCGCTCCTCGTATTGTACAAATCCGCCGAGAGCAGCTACGATAAACTCGAGGTGGGACAGGATCTCATGAACGAAATAGAGGCCAGCGGCTAAGTCCGTCGGGCCGGATGCAAATATGAAACCGCAGGCGGGTCAAACCCACCTGCGGTTTTTTGTCTTACTCTAAACGGCGTCGCCGGATCAGGTGGCGGCCGTCTTGTTGCGCTTTTCCTCGGCACGCTCGGACACATCCTGCATCGCCTCGATGGCGGCGTCAATGTGTGCTTCCGTGTTAAACGGACCGATCGAGAACCGCACCCCGCCGTGGACCTTTGTCAGACCCAGCTGCTCGTGCACCAGAGGCGCACAGTGCAAACCGGTGCGGGTGGCGATATTGTGATCAACATCGAGAATTATCCCCACATCGCCGGCCTCGAAGCCTTCGACATTCACCGTCAAAGTGGCCAGGTGGTTGTCAAGGCTGTCGGCGCAGTACATTGTCACGGCCTCGATCTTCTTGAAACCTTCCCACAGTTTGCGGGCCAGTTTCATTTCCCGGGCATGGATCGCTTCCACACCGCCCGATTCTTCAATGTAATCCTGACCGGCCCAGAGCGAGGCCACCCCGACCATATTCGGCGTGCCGAACTCCATTCGATACGGGTATTCATCGAGATGATACGGGAAGGCCGAACGCACCCCGGTTCCGCCACTGCGCGTATGCCTCAAATCCACATGCTTGCGGACACAAATGCCGCCGATGCCGGTGCAACCCATGAGCGACTTGTGACCGGTGAAGGCCAGCATATCGACGTTCATTTCCTGCATATTGATCGGCACCATCCCGCCCGTCTGGGAAACATCGATGGCGAACAGCACCCCGGCTTCTTTGCATATCCGGCCGATTTCACCCACCGGCTGAACCGTCCCGAGGACGTTCGAGCCGTGGTTGACAATTACCAGCT
>CAZVUZ010000079.1:0-14931 GCA_964630485.1 uncultured Ignavibacteriales bacterium | reverse complement strand
CGGTTTTGTCCGCTCAAATTTCTCTTTCGCCATAGCCTCAGGCTTCCTCCATTATATCTTAACGTTCTCAAACATCTTCTGTGTCACTTCGTCTGGGACAGCCAGGTACCGCGAGAATTGCATCGAGAACACGGCCCGACCCTGGCTGATATTGCGGAGTGCGTTGGCGTAACCAAACATCTCCGAAAGCGGCACCGTCACGGCGATAACCGTGGCGCTGTCGCGCGGAACCATACCGTTGATTTTTCCTCTGCGTGAGTTCAAATCACCGACAACAGCACCTACGTAAGTCTCCGGGACAACCACCTCAACATCCATAATTGGTTCCAGCAAAACCGGTTCAGCTCTTCTGACCCCATCCTGCAAAGCCATGAAACCGGCAACCCGGAAGGCCTGTTCATTGGAATCAACCTCGTGGAAGCTGCCGTCGATCAACTCGCAGCGAATCCCCATCAGGGGATAGCCAGCCAGGACGCCGCTGCTCATAGCTTCGCGAGCGCCCCGCTCAATCGACGGAATATACTCTTTCGGAACCGATCCGCCAATGATTTTATTCTCAAATTCAAATTCGGCGTCAGACGCGACGGGACCGACGTTCATAACGACATGGCCGTAATGGCCTTTGCCGCCGGACTGGCGAATGAATTTGCCTTCGGCTTTAACGGTCTTATTGATGGCTTCCTTGTAGGCGACCTGGGGGCGTCCGATCGAGGCGCCCACGCTGAATTCACGGATAAGGCGATCAGCGAGAATATCCAGGTGCAACTCCCCCATACCGCTTATAATCGTCTGACCGGTGTCCTCGTCGAAACGGACCCGGAAAGTCGGGTCTTCCTCGGCCAGGCGGATGAGAGTGTCGGCCAGCTTTTCCTGGTCGGCCTGCGTCTTCGGTTCAATCGACATTGACACAACCGGCTCAGGGAAACTCATGCTCTCGAGCAGAATCGGATGCTTGGTATCACAAAGGGTATCACCGGTAGTCGTTTTGCGCAAACCAATGGCGGCCACGATATCGCCGGCATAGGCTTCTTTAATGTCTTCGCGCTTGTTGGAATGCATACGTAACAGACGAGCAAAGCGCTCTTTTATGCCTGAATTCGGGTTGAGCAGGTATGAACCAGCCCTCAACACACCCGAGTAGACACGCAGATAGGTCAGTTTGCCGACATGCGGGTCGGCGACAATTTTGAAAGCAAGAGCGGTGGTGGGTTCGTCGGGGTCGGGCTTGCGCTGCAAACACTTCTCGGGACGACCCGGCTCGTGACCCTCGACGGGCGGCATATCCAGTGGCGAGGGCAGGAAATCGACGATACTGTCAAGTAATTTTTGAACGCCCTTGTTCTTGAAGGATGAGCCGCAGAGAACCGGCACCATGTCGTTATTTATAGTGGCCTTACGCACCGCCCTTTGAACCTGCACCGGGTCGAGTTCTTCGTCGTGTAGAAACTGCTCGAGCAGATTGTCGTCGTACTCGGCAACCGCCTCCAGGAGTTTCTCCCGGTACTCATTGGCGGTGGCGATCATATCTTCAGGGACGTCGAGATCATCGAAAATGACGCCCTGGGAATCTTCGTGGAAAACCCGGAATCTCATGGTCAGCAGATCGATAATGCCGCTGAACATCTCCCCTTCGCCGGCGGGGATGGCAATGGCGACGCACTTGGTGGCGAATCGCTCATTCATGGCCTCGAGAGCCCGGGCGAAGTCGGCTCCGGTACGATCCATCTTATTGACGTAGGCGACGCGCGGTACGCGATATTTGTCGGCCTGCCGCCAGACCGTTTCCGACTGCGGCTCGACGCCGCCAACGGCGCAGAAAAGCGCCACGGCACCGTCCAGAACGCGCAGGGAGCGCTCTACTTCAACCGTAAAATCAACATGTCCGGGGGTATCGATAATGTTTATGGTGTGGTCACGCCAGAAGCAGGTTGTCGCGGCGGAGGTAATGGTTATGCCGCGCTCTTTTTCCTGCGCCATCCAATCCATGGTAGCCGATCCATCGTGCACCTCTCCCATTCGGTGCGTCTTGCCCGTATAGAACAGGATACGCTCCGTGGTAGTCGTCTTGCCGGCATCGATATGTGCCATAATACCGATGTTTCTGACGCGATCTAATTTTTCCATGACCGACATAAAAAATCCCTGACTGACCACACAATAAAATAGGTGCTATATGCGCTTGTGATAAGCGGAACACCCGGTTATTCGTATCAGCAGGAGTTGAACAACCAAGTAAATTGCTTTTTAAGTACATACGCTAAAGCCGAGCAACATCCCTCTCGTTGAGATCAGTTGCGTGTTACTTTCGCTCTCTTTTTTACAGAACTAATTCAAACGCGGCTACCACTTGAAATGCGCAAAAGCCTTGTTGGCTTCTGCCATCTTGTGCGTGTCCTCCTTCTTCTTGATTGAAGCACCTTCATTGTTGGCCGCGGCCAGAATTTCCGCCGCCAGTTTTTCAGCCATAGTCTTTCCACCACGCGACGCCGAATAGGAAATCATCCAGCGTATGGCCAGCGCCGTCCGGCGATCCGCACGAACCTCGACTGGCACCTGGTAGGTGGCTCCGCCAACGCGGCGGGACTTGACTTCCAGGACCGGCTTGACATTGTTGACCGCCTTATGGAACAAATCAAGGCCACCCTCGCCGGTCTTCTTCTCCACGGAATCAATAGCATTGTAGAGAATATTCTCGGCCGTTGAGCGCTTGCCCGATTTCATTAGGCAGGACACAAACTGACTTACCATCCTGTCATTGAACCGATGATCCGGTATCACGCGCCTTTTTTCGGCACTAGTTCGCCTGGACATACTTTACATTACCACCTGCAGTTTAAGCTTTCGGCCTTTTGGTCCCATACTTGGAGCGGCCACGCCTGCGCTCGGCAACACCGGAAGTGTCCATGGTACCGCGAATAACGTGATAGCGGACACCCGGCAAATCCTTGATACGGCCGCCCCGGATAAGCACAATCGAGTGTTCCTGCAGATTATGCCCTTCCCCGGGAATATAAGCAGTCACCTCGATCTGGTTCGTGAGACGCACCCTGGCCACCTTTCGCAGCGCCGAGTTCGGCTTCTTGGGCGTCGACGTATACACGCGGGTACAGACACCGCGCTTCTGCGGACAGGCCTTCAAAGCCGGGGTCTTGGTCGTCTCGGTAACCACTTTTCGACCCTTGCGAATCAATTGGTTAATAGTCGGCAAAAACGTCTCCTGTTCTAACTTACACGATAATGTCCGGTTTTTCGGACAGACGCCTAAACTAGTTTCTATCCTTCATTGTGTCAAGCGTTTTTGTTAAAAATATCGGCTATCGTAGCGGGCTTTTCAGGCTCTCCGACCCGCTCTTCAAGCAACTCATCTTCACCATGCTCAACTTCAATATCCTTGTAGGCCTCAACCCCCGTTCCGGCGGGAATGAGATGCCCGATGATGACGTTTTCCTTCAGCCCCATCAGGTAATCGATCTTTCCGGAAATAGCCGCCTCGGTCAGGACCTTGGTGGTCTCCTGGAAGGACGCCGCCGAGATAAAGCTGTCGGTGGACAGTGACGCCCGGGTAATACCCAGGAGCAGCGGCTTGGAGGTCGCGGCTTCGCCGCCCTCGGCAATAATCCTGGCGTTTTCCTCGGAGAACTTGAGCTTGTCGACCTTCTCCCCTTCCAGGAAGTTGGTGTCGCCCACATACTCGATCTGGACCTTCTGCATCATCTGCCGGACGATAACCTCGATGTGCTTATCGTTGATCTTAACGCCCTGCAGACGGTAGACTTCCTGAATCTCGTTCACCAGGTAGGCCTGGGCCTCGTAGACACCGAGAATGCTCAGAATATCGTGTGGGTCAATAGCCCCTTCGCAGAGACGGTCACCGGCTTCGACGCGGTCGCCGTCGTGAACCATGAGATGCTTGCCGTGGGGAACCAGATAATCGCGTTCTTCATCCAGGACGCCTTCCGGCGCCTCGTCGCCCTGGTCACCCTTGACGATGATCTGCTGCTGACCGCGGACGATCTTGCCGAATTCGACAACGCCTTCAATCTCGGAGATAACCGCCGGATCGTGCGGGCGGCGGGCCTCGAAAAGCTCGGCCACGCGCGGCAGACCGCCGGTAATATCGCGCGACTTGGCGATCACGCGAGGCATCTTCACCAGTATGTCACCGGCATCGATCTTGTCGCCGTCGCCAACCTGGAGCTGGGCATCGGTCGGGATCCGGTAGGAGGCCAGCGTCTTGCCGCGGGAATCCTCGATGAGGATAGTCGGGAACAGGCTCTTCTCCTTGGTGTCGATAATAATCAACTGGATAAGGCCGGTCTGCTCGTCGTGAGCTTCGCGAACGGAGACGTCAGGGATGATGTCCCGGAACTTGATCTTACCCTTGCGCTCGGCGAGGATAACGCCCGTATAGGGATCGGATTCGAAAATAACGTCGCCTTTTTTGACCGCGGCATCGCCGGCTACCATCATATGGGCGCCATAGGGAACCTTCAGACGGAACCGGACCCGCCCCTTGTCATCGACGATCTGAGCCTCACCGACGCCGTCGCGGCTGATGACCATCGCCGTACCATCATCCTTATCGATGAGCCTGACATTTTCGAGCTTGAGCGTTCCGTCGTGCTTGACCTGCACCTGCGACTGCTCGGCAATGCGAGCGGCCGTACCTCCAATGTGGAAGGTCCGCAGGGTCAGCTGCGTGCCCGGCTCACCGATGGACTGGGCCGCGACGACACCGACCGCCTCGCCGATGTCAACCAGGCGCATATTGGCCAGGTTGCGGCCGTAGCAGGCAGTGCAAACGCCGTACTTCGACTCGCAGGTCAGCACGGAGCGAATTCTTACGGTATCGATACCGGCCTCTTCGATCGCATGAGCGTCCGCCTCCCGAACTTCGGCGCCAGCCTCAACGATCAGATCATCGGTGATGGGGTCGTAAATATCTTCCAGCACCACGCGACCGAGAATACGATCTGCGAGCGATTCGATGACCTCCTCACCCTCTTTCAGGGCCGAGACTTCCAGCCCCATGATGGTGCCGCAGTCGATCTCGCGAATGATCACATCCTGGGCAACATCGACCAGGCGACGAGTAAGGTAACCGGCGTCGGCCGTCTTCAGGGCGGTGTCCGCCAGACCTTTACGAGCGCCGTGAGTGGAGATGAAGTACTCCTGCACCGACAGGCCCTCGCGGAAGTTGGCCACGATCGGATTTTCGATAATTTCGCCGACGCCGCCGGTGATTTTTTTCTGCGGCTTGGCCATGAGGCCACGCATACCAGCCAACTGACGAATCTGCTCTTTGGAGCCACGAGCGCCGGAATCGGCCATCATAAAGACGGGGTTAAAACCGCCCTTCTGAGTCGCCAGGTTCTCGAACATGACGTTGGAGACTTCGTTGGTGACACGCGTCCAGGTGTCAATTACCTGATTGTAACGCTCGCCGTTGGTGATAACACCGCGCTCGTAGCGTTTCTGAATCTTCTTGACCTCTTTGCGGGCTTCATCGATAAGCTTCGCCTTCTCCTCCGGAACCACCAGGTCCTCGACCGAGACGGTAACCCCGGCCCGGGTGGCGTACTCGAAGCCGGTCTGCTTGAGGCGGTCAAGGAAAGCCACCGTTTCGTTCTGGCCGAGATGCCAGTAGGTGTCAGCGATAATATCAGCCAGTTTGCCCTTGTTGGCAACGTCATTGAAATACGGAGATTCTTTGGGCAAGACATCGTTGAAGATCAGGCGCCCGACCGAGGTTTCTATGAGCTGGCCGTTGAGCCTGACTTTGATCCTGGCATGTAGTCCGACGTAGCCGACATCGTGAGCCATCAAGGCTTCTTCGGGAGAGCTGAAAGCCATCCCTTCGCCCTTATCGCCCTCTTTTTGCTTGGTCAGATAATAACAACCCAGGACGATATCCTGCGACGGCACGGCAATCGGTCGGCCGGACGACGGCACCAGGATATTGTTGGTGGCGAGCATGAGGATACGCGCCTCGAGCTGGGCCTCGAAAGACAGCGGCACGTGTACCGCCATCTGGTCACCGTCAAAGTCGGCGTTGAAGGCGGCGCAAACCAGCGGGTGGAGGCGGATTGCCTTGCCCTCGACCAGGACCGGATAAAAAGCCTGAATACCCAGACGGTGCAGGGTAGGCGCGCGGTTAAGCATAACCGGATGGTCTTCAATGATTTCCTCGAGAATATCCCAGACCTCCGGGCGCTCTTTTTCCACCAGCTTCTTGGCCGACTTAACCGTCTGGACGTAGCCCTTCTCTTCGAGCTTCATTATAATGAAGGGCTTGAAAAGCTCCAGGGCCATATTCTTTGGAAGACCGCACTGGTGCAGTTTCAGTTCCGGACCGACCACGATAACTGAACGGCCGGAATAGTCAACGCGCTTGCCCAGAAGATTCTGGCGGAAGCGTCCCTGCTTACCCTTAAGCAAATCCGAGAGGGATTTGAGGGGCCGCTTGGAATCGCCGCGCACCGAGTAGGTCCGGCGACCGTTGTCGAACAGCGCGTCCACGGCTTCCTGAAGCATACGCTTTTCGTTGCGCAAAATCACTTCCGGGGCCTGGATATCGATAAGCTTTTTGAGCCGGTTGTTGCGGTTGATCACACGGCGGTAAAGATCATTTAGATCGGAGGTCGCAAAACGCCCGCCCTCGAGAGGCACCAGCGGCCTGAGATCCGGAGGCAGTACCGGGACGGTGTCCATGATCATCCATTCCGGCCGATTGTTCGACTGGCGGAATGACTCGATGATACGCAGACGCTTGAGAACATCCTTCTTGCGCTGAGCAGAGGTTTCGACTTTGGCCTGCGCCCGGAGAGTAATCGCCACTTCCTCAATATCTATTTGGCGGAGTATTTCCCGAACCGCCTCAGCGCCCATACGGGCATCGAAAGTCTTGCCGGCCTCCTCCAGGTCCAGAAACTCCTCTTCGGTGAGGACATCACCGGACTGATATGAGGAATTACCAGGATCGATCATCAGGTAGGCCTCATAGTAGAGGATCTTTTCCAACTCGCGAATCGAGAGGTCGACCAGGTGCCCGATACGGGACGGCAACGACTTGAAATACCATATATGCGAAACCGGAACGGCCAGTTTGATATGGCCCATACGTTCGCGGCGCACCTTGGACTGGGTGACCTCGACACCGCAACGGTCGCAAACGATGCCGCGGAAGCGGATACGCTTGTATTTTCCGCAGTTGCACTCCCAGTCCTTCACGGGACCGAAAATCCTCTCGCAAAAGAGACCGTCACGTTCCGGCTTAAAAGAGCGATAGTTGATGGTCTCGGGCTTGGTCACTTCGCCATACGACCAGGACATGATCACCTCCGGGGAGGCGATCTGCACCTGAATGGCGGCAAAATCGGCAGGCTTATTGCCAGCTCTGTTACCCGTCATCTCGACCATAGTCTACTCCTTTATCTTCATCTGCCCCAACCGGGCGGGTGTTCTTCTCAGCAACTTCACAGGCTTCCCCTTAATTCTCGAGCAATTTAACGTCGAGCCCAAGAGCCTGCAGCTCCTTGATCAAAACGTTGAATGCTTCCGGATAACCCGGCTCGGGTGGATTCTCACCCTTGACGATAGCTTCGTAAATGCGGCTACGCCCGGTGACATCATCCGACTTAACGGTCAGCATTTCCTGCAAAGTATAGGCAGCGCCGTAGGCCTCAAGGGCCCAGACTTCCATTTCACCGAAACGCTGGCCGCCGAACTGCGCTTTACCACCAAGCGGCTGCTGGGTAACCAGCGAATATGGCCCGATCGAGCGGGCGTGAATCTTGTCGTCCACGAGGTGAGACAGTTTCAGCATATATATGTAGCCGACGGTGATGTCGTTGCCGAAGGGCTCACCGGTGCGGCCATCGTAAAGGGTCAGTTTGCCGCTTTCAGGCAATCCGGCCTCTTTGAGCTTATCCCTGATATCCTGAACCGAGGCGCCCTCGAAAACCGGGCTGGCGATATGCTCGCCGAGTTTCTTGGCGGCCCAGCCGAGATGCGTCTCCATAATCTGGCCGACATTCATTCGCGACGGCACGCCCAGCGGATTGAGAATGATATCGACGGGGCAACCGTCGGCCTGGTAAGGCATATCCTCGATCGGCACCAGCTTGGACACGACGCCCTTGTTACCGTGACGGCCTGCCATCTTGTCGCCCACGGAAATCTTGCGGCGAATGGCAATGGTCACCTTGACCAGCTGTTTGACACCGGGCGAAAGCTCGGCGCCGCGCACCACCTTGTCGATTTCGATTTCCATGGTCTGTTTTTTGGATTCGATGATTTCGGATGACTCGGAAATGACCGTATCGACCCGCTTGCTGATGGTATCGGAGGTGCAATAGCCTTCCGGAGCCACGGCAGTATCGACGTCGAATTCGCTGAAGAAGTCGTCCCGGAACTTGTGCCCCGCTCGCACCAGGACGCTGTTGTCGACAACTGAACGAATCGTCTGTGAAGTCTGACCTTCCAGCAATTCGCCCAGCTTCTGGTTGCGCATGCCGACCACCTCGGAGATGATCCTGCTGAACTGCTTCTTGATCTCCGCGACTTCCGTCTTCTCCTGCTTCTTGGCCTCTTCGGTTCTCTCCTTGCGAGAGAAGACCTGGGTCTTGATAATGACCCCCTTCATCCCGGGCGGCGCTTTCAGGCTGGCATCGCGAACGTCCCCGGCCTTTTCGCCGAAGATGGCCCGGAGCAGCCTCTCCTCGGGCGAGAGTTCCGTTTCGCCCTTCGGGGTCACTTTGCCGACCAGGATATCACCGGCTTCGACCTCGGCCCCGACGCGAACGATACCGCTCTCATCGAGATTTAGCAGCGCCTCTTCGGAGACATTCGGGATTTCACGGGTGATCTCCTCGGCCCCGCGCTTGGTGTCGCGGACCTGTAACTCATACTCCTCGATATGAATCGAGGTGAAAATATCCTCACGCCAGAGGCGTTCCGAGAGGATGATGGCATCCTCGAAGTTGTATCCCCGCCAGGGCATAAAGGCCACCAGCGTATTGTTGCCGAGGGCCAATTCGCCGCGATCGACGGCGGGACCACCGGCAATAACGTCGCCGATCTCCACTACCTCGCCGAGTTTGGCCACGGGACGATAATTTATGCAGGTATCCTGGTTCGAGCGACGGTACTTGGTCAGTTTATACTCGACATCTTCGATGTACCCGAGATGCCCGGCGCGCGTTTTCTGTTCGGGGCGAATCACGACCCGCTCGGAGTCGACATAAACAACCGTACCGGCCTGCCGGGCCCGAACTACGGCCCCCGAGTCCACGGCCGCTTTTCGCTCCATACCGGTTCCGATGATCGGCGTCTCCGTCCTCAGAAGCGGCACAGCCTGGCGCTGCATGTTGGAGCCCATGAGAGCACGGTTGGCATCGTCATGCTCCAGGAAGGGAATGAGCGAGGCCGCCACCGACACGATCTGGCGCGGCGAAACGTCCATATAGTCTACTTCCTTGGGTTCCAGCACCGGATACTCGGCCCGGCGGCGCACCTGTAAAAGATCATTGGCGAATTTGCCGTTCTTATCGACCTTCTCGGAGCACTGGGCAATAAAGTAGCGATCCTCCTGATCGGCCGACAGATACTCGATCTTCTCGGTAACCTTGCCGTTGGTGACCTTGCGATAGGGCGTCTCGATAAAACCGTACTTGTTAATGCGGGCAAAGGTGGCCAGCGATGTAATCAGTCCGATATTGGGACCTTCCGGAGTCTCGATCGGACACATGCGGCCGTAGTGCGTGTGGTGTACGTCGCGGACCTCAAAGCCGGCCCGCTCCCGCGTGAGACCTCCCGGACCGAGGGCCGACAGACGGCGCTTGTGCGTCAGTTCGGACAGCGGATTGGTCTGATCCATGAACTGTGAAAGCTGCGACGAACCGAAGAAAGTCTCGACAACCGAAGAGACCGTGCGGGCGTTGACCAGAAGCTGTGGCGTGACATTCTCCTGATCCTTCAGCGACAGGCGCTCGCGAATGGTACGCGCCACGCGCGAAAGGCCAACGGAGAACAGGTTGGCCATCAGCTCGCCCACGGTGCGGGCGCGGCGATTGCCAAGGTGATCGATATCATCGGTGAAACCGGTCTCATTACAAAGACCGATGAGATATTTGACGATGGAGACGAAATCCATAACGTCGAGGGTCGTCTTGTCCAGGGGGATGTCCTGGCGCATACGCTGGTTGATCATGTAACGACCGACCTCGCCGAGGTCGTAGCGCTTGTTGGAGAAGAAGAACTTGTCCAGGAGCGATTCGGCCATTTCCAGTGTCGGCGGCTCGCCTGGTCGAAGCAGCGAATAAATTTTAACCAGGGCCTCTTCGCGCGACTTGGTCGGATCCTTGCGCAACGTGTTGAGAACGACGAATACTTCGCGGCGCTGTTCACGGTGAACCATGCGAACGTTTTTGTATCCGGCCTTGATCAGTTTTTCCACGACCGTATCGGTGAGCGGCTCGGCGGCCGGGAAAAGCACCTCGCCGGTTTCATTGTCTATGACGTTTTCCGCCAGGAACGATCCCTCGAAATCACCGGCTTTCTTGCCGGTCAGGACCAACTTGGAGACCTCATAGAACAATTCTATTATCTCTTCGTCGGTTGAGTAGCCAAGCGCCCTGAGCAGCATCGTAACGGGCAACTTCCGTTTGGAATCGATATAGGCGAACATGACATCGTTAATGTCCATGGCGAACTCGACCCAGCTGCCGCGATACGGAATGATTCGTGCCGAATAGAGTTTTTTGCCGTTGGGATGGATGTCATCATCGAAAAACACGCCCGGGCTGCGGTGCAGCTGGCTGACCACGACGCGCTCGGCGCCGTTGACAATAAACGTCCCCCATTCGGTGACAAGCGGCAATTCGCCGAGGTAGACATCCTGTTCGATGATGTCCTTAACTTCCTTCTCTTCACCCTCACCCTGGCGGGACACCAGCCTCATGGTAACCTTCAGAGGAGAGGCATAGGTCATATTCCTCTCCCGACACTCATCGATGGTGTAGCGCGTCGGTCCCAGGTGGAAATTAACGTATTCCAGGGAGAAATTTTCGTGAACATCGGTCACGGGAAAGATGTCATCAAAGATCTGATGCAACCCCTTGCGCTCCCTCTTGTCCGGCGGGATATTCGGCTGCAGGAATTCCATATATGATCGGACCTGCACATCGAGAAGGTTCGGCATCTCGGTGGCGTCGGTCAAAGAGCCGTAACTTTTACGCGTCAACAAACCTGTTCGGGCCACTATAGCACCCTCCTGCAATAAAACGACGGAAAGCCCACACAGCGCACACAACCGCCGCCGGGGGCCAACTCAACCATCGATAACTTGTTTACGAGCTTGGATGATCCTGTCATCAAATTTTATTCTCTCCCGGGCCTGGCCCTTGGGAGCCTCGTTCGCAGTCAATCAACCAAAAAAATGCAAAATACGGGAATTTGTATGATCTAGTGTCTTATCCGTACACAGAACGAACCGGGAACCCGAAAGTTCCCGGCTTTCTGTACGAATCGACAAACTATTTGATCTCAACGCTGGCGCCGACTTCTTCGATTTTGGCCTTGACCGCTTCAGCGTCTTCTTTGGAAATACCCTCTTTGACCTTGGCGGGGACCCCCTCAACCAGATCCTTGGCCTCTTTCAGACCCAGGGACGTCAATTCGCGGACAACCTTGATGACCTGGATTTTCTTGTCACCAATGGCGCTGATTATAACGTCAAACTCGGTCTGCTCTTCGGCTTCGGCGGCGCCGCCGGCCGCTACGGCCGCGACGGCAACGGGAGCGGCCGCGGTCACACCAAACTTGTCCTGAATAGCCTTGGACAGGTCGGCGAGATCCATGGCGCTCAAGCCGGCGATCTTTTCAACGATTTCGTCTATGGTAGCGTTCGACACTTGAAAACCTCACTAACTCAAAAAATAATTACACTTATTGACTACCTGATTGCAGGAACCCCGCCCCAAGCCGAGGGTAAAACCGGCCTGAGAAGCTTGAGCAGGGCAAACCCACTATTATTTTACCCTTCTTCTTTCACTTTGTCTGCGAGGGCATCAATGGAACCCACCAACTCCCTGAAGAAACCGTCAAGAGACCCGATCAGTTCAGTGAACGGAGCCTCGACGGAGGCCACGACCTGGGAATAGAGCATGTCCCGGCTCGGCAGATCGGCCAGCTTGCCAATCGCAGAGGCCTCGTAATGGACCCCATCAAGCCAGAAGGCCTTCATTATGGGCAGATCAACGTCCTTGAAAGACTCATTTAGAATCTTCGCCGCCGGCGCCGGGTCATCGCTGGTAAAAGCGATTGCCGTCGGCCCCGTCAGGTGTTCGTCAATCCCCTCGACGCTGGCCTCTTTGGCGGCCAGGCGAAACAGCGTATTTTTGCCAATCAAAAAGCGAACATTGCTTTCACGCAGCTTACTGCGCAGCCGCGTCATATCAGAGACATTGAGTCCCTGGTAATCGGTTACGAAGAAAGAGTCGGATTCCTCGAACAGCTTTTTGTACTCGGCAACTGCTTGAATCTTTTCCGGATTCGGCATCTTAAAACAATCCTTTCTTTCTTCCCTTACCGCTTCACATTCGCGAGTAGATCAGCGTGATCCAGTTTCAGACCGGGGCTCATGGTCGAGCAGATCGAGGCGCCCAGGAGATAGGTGCCCTTGACCGCCGCCGGTTTGGCCCGCACGATGGCCCCGATAAAGGCCATGACATTGTCGCTGAGCTGCTCGGCCTCAAAGGAGAGCTTGCCGATGCTGCTTGCCACGTTGGCCTGCTTGTCGATACGGAACTCGATACGTCCGGCCTGCAGTTCCTTGACCGCCTTGCCGACGTCCTGGGTAACGGTGCCGGCTTTCGGGTTGGGCATCAACCCGCGCGGCCCCAGTACCTTACCGAGTTTTCCGACCACCCGCATCATATCGGGGGTCGCAACGGCGACATCGAAATCGGTCCAGCCGCCCTGAATTTTCTCAACCATATCATCGCCGCCGACAAAATCGGCGCCGGCCTCTTCGGCCTCGGTCGCTTTGTCGCCCTGGGCAAAAACCAGCACCTTTATGCTGGCGCCGGTGCCGTGAGGCAGAGCAACCGTCCCGCGCACCATCTGATCGGCGTGCTTGGGGTTAACCCCCAGGCGTACCGCCAGTTCGATCGATTCGTCAAACTTGACATAGTTATTGCCCTTGAGAATCTCCAGGGCTTCGGTCAGGTTGTACTTCTTATTACGATCGATGACTTCGCGGTACTTACTGTAGTTCTTAGAACGCTTCATGATCTCCTTTTCTCCCCGAATCGGCTTCAGCCGAATCAGGTACTAACGAAATTAACAAAACTCGCGCCGCCGTTCACGGGGCAACGTCGATCCCCATTGAACGCGCCGTTCCTGCCACCATCTTCATGGCAGCCTCGACCGAGGCGGCATTCAGATCCACCATCTTTGCTTCGGCTATTTTGCGGACCTGCTCCGAGGTGACCCGTCCGACCTTCTCTTTATTGGGCACACCCGAACCTTTGGCCAGCTTGGCGGCCTGCTTCAAAAGCGTCGAGGCCGGCGGTGTCTTGGTCTCAAAAACGAACGACTTGTCCTTAAAGACCGTTATGATCACCGGCGTCAAGATGCCCTTGCCGTCTTTGGTCCGCTCATTAAAGGCCTTGCAGAATTCCATGATGTTAACTCCGCGCTGACCCAGAGCCGGCCCGACCGGTGGAGCGGGATTAGCGCTACCGGCAGGTATCTGGAGCTTAATGTAACCTTCTATCTTCTTAGCCACTTTGCTCTATTTCTCCAAAACCAGTTGATTTCTATTTACCTTTGACTATTTCGACCTGCAGAAAATCAAGTTCCACAGGCGTCGGCCGCCCGAAGATCGAGACCATAACCTTGACCTTGCGGCGCTCCATATTTACTTCGCTGATCGTGCCCGAGAAATCCTGGAAGGGACCGTCGATCACCTTCACCGTATCCCCCGCCTGGAACGGGATATCGCTGGGCTCCTCCGTCCGGCTGCGGTTGATCTGTCCGACGATGCGCTCGACCTCGGCCGGGCGCAATGAGCGCGGCTTGCCGCCGCCCCCGACGAAGTTGGTCACACCGGGGGTGGACACAACCAGATCCTGCGTCACCTTGTCGAGTTCGACCTCGACCAGGATATAGCTCGGAAGGAATTTCTTCGTCGTTGTCGACCGCTTACCCTGCTTCATCTCCGTCACTTCTTCGGTAGGTACCAGCACCTGCCCGAACTTCGCCTCCAGGCCGGCGTTGACGATGGCTGACTCAAGGTATTTCTTAGCTTTCTGCTCATGCCCCGAATAAGTATGAACTGCGTACCAACGCAATGCCATCTGTTCACTAACCTCCAAAACCACCGAAAATCGCCTTAACCGCAATCGACAAAACCCGGTCGACAATGCCGATAAATATCGCCACGATCAGGGAAACTACAACCGTCACCAAAGTCGAGCCGATAAGCTCGTTTTTGGTCGGCCAGGTCACCTTGCGCATTTCCGCAACGACTTCCTTAAGAAACTTTTTTATCTTCTCGACCACGATCCACTCTCGATTCAAATGTTAGCAGGCCAGGAGGGACTCGAACCCCCAGCATCCGGTTTTGGAGACCGGCGCTCTACCAATTGGAGCTACTGGCCTGTCAAATCCGGCTACCTATTTGGTCTCCTTGTGTGGTGTATGCTTGCCGCAAAAACGGCAGTATTTCCGGTACTCCACACGCTCGGGATGCTTACGCTTATTCTTCGTCAAATCATAATTGCGGCGTTTGCATTCGCCGCAGGCCAGGACAATACGATCTCTGGGCATCTTATTTGTTCCGTCTTACGTTTACGTCTCGTTATTCCACTATCTCTGCAATGACGCCGGCGCCTACCGTACGGCCACCTTCGCGGATTGCGAAGCGAA
>CAZVUZ010000078.1:0-15271 GCA_964630485.1 uncultured Ignavibacteriales bacterium | reverse complement strand
CCCACCTCAAAAATGACAACCTCTTCGTGCCCCATGCCAGCCTGCCCTATGTCGGTTCGGTCGGCGGCGCCCTGGCGGTGGGATTGAGCGGCGAGATGCACGGTCACGATGTCCCCCTCAAGCGCTACTTCCTTAAAGCCGAAATCGTCACCGCCGAAGGCGAAATCATCACCCCCGGCTCGGTCTGTTTCAAGTCCGTCTCCGGCTACGATGTCGTCAAGATTTTCGCGGGCTCGTGGGGACTGCTCGGGCTGATCGTCAGCGCCACCCTGCGCGTGACACCCGACACCGCCCTCGACGACTACGCCACGTTGCGCATGAAAGAAATCGACCGCAAACACTTCCTGACCGGCCTCGACGAGAAGAGCACCGACCAGGATGCCATATACTCGCGGAAGATAAAGGCCAAATTCGATCCCGCCGGGATTCTCCCGATAGTCTGAACCCCCCGGCCGTTTTTCAGGACCTTGAGCCGGGAAACAAACACGCCCGATAATTGTTGAAGATGGCTGAAAGAGGCGGTATAATATCGTGTCACAGGCCCGCATAACGCGGAATATCAACGAGGAGAAGTACTTTGGAGAGAGCGCAACCTAACTCGCGCGTGGCGGTTCTCGGGGCCTCCACCAAGGAAGAGCGATACTCGTTCAAGGCGGTGCGGATGCTCAAGGAGCACGGCCATCGCCCGGTGCCGGTGCATCCTGCCGGTCACGAGGTGGACGGCATCCTCGCGGAGCATTCGCTGAGCGATATCAAAGAGCCGGTGGATACGTTGACGGTGTATGTCAACGCGAAGGTGTCGGGCAAACAGCTCGATCAAATCCTGGCGCTCAAGCCTCGGCGGGTGGTATTTAACCCCGGGGCGGAAAATGCTGACCTGGCGGCGAAACTGCGCGAGGCCGGTATCGAGACACTCGAGGCCTGCACGCTGGTTATGCTTCGCACCGATCAGTTCTGAAGCCTCAGTGCTTCGGGATCGAGGCCAGTCGCTGAAACTTCGCCCGTATTGCGGCGATGGTCGGCGATATCATTTCCTCGATGTCGAGAAACGAGAAATTCACCACCAGGTCATAATGGGCAGGATCGTCAATGTCGGCCCCGAACATCCGTGACACCAGTTCGCGGCGTTCGCGGTCGGCTTGATCCATGTCGGCCTCAGCGATCTCGGCGCTGCCGTCCTTGTACTTGACCAGGTTGGCGATACGTTGCGCCCGTTGCGCCACGACGCGAATGTGAAAACCGCGAAGCGGCCCCAGGATGTGATTGCCACCCCGTCCCACCAAAACCACTCCCCCCAGACGAGCCATCGAAAGCACCGTTGCAAAAAGGTGGCGATAATAGTCGCCGTGATCGACCGACTGCCCGGTGAACATGGCCTCCACCAGTACGTGCAAATCGTTCTGGAATCTGGTGTCGAGCGATTCCACCACGCGTTTGCGATAGCCGGATGATTCACAGATCGCTTCGATGACCTCCCGGTGGAGCCACTGATACTCGAGCTCCTCGGCCAGGCGAAAGGCGAAATGCGATCCGCGGCTCCCGGCCTCGCGACTGACCGTCACTACCGCCGGGGGCGGCAGCAAAATTTCGCGTTCCTCATCAGCCTGCTTTTTCGCCATTTCCCAGCGTAATAGCTGACGGTTGATAATGGTGTCAATTGATGCCATAGTGATCACCTCCATATTAAAGATACAACATGACCCGTGTTTCGCAACACGAATCATTTGCACCGTCGGGCGGGGTGATCAGGGGAGGGTTATGATGAGGCTGTTGCTTTCGAGTCTGGTTGCAAAGGTGGGTAGGTCCTCCTCGGCGGAACCCCTCAGGAGTTTACCCCGGTAGTCGTGGGTTGACTTGCCGATACTGCAGCACTGGATAGTCCCCGAGCCGGGGACGGGATCGAGGCGGCGCTTACCGTGACGACAGCAATTATCGAAGGCGTAGTAATTGCCATCGTCGCCGTGCACCACGAGCACCCGCACGGGCAAATCACGGCCTTCGAGCCTTACGGCGGTGCCGGTTTTTGAAAGCTCCGGAGTGAGGTCAAGATCGAGCGTGATGTGATCGGAGGAAAAACTCCAGCAACCGGTGTCCAGCGGTTCCGGGGTGGCACTTTTGCCGAAAAGGCGCTGAAAGAAACTGCGTTTCAGGTCGTCATTCTGTGACGGCATGGGGGCTCCGTGGCATTTTATGTTTTATTGTTTTTGCGGTTTATCTATGACGGGCCGGGGTGTACGCTTCTGACGATTTGTGCATAACGCTCGGCGAGGGGACCGGAGGCATAGGTCCGGGTGGCGAAATCATGCCCGGCGGCGGCCAGTCTCTCGCGCAGTGGCGTGTCCTGTAACATTCGCTGGATGGCTTTGGCCAACTCCGAGGCGTGATCGGGTTCTACCAGCAAGCCGCGCTGTTCGTTTTCGATTATGTCGGTGATGCCTCCCGACCGGGCGCCGATTGCCGCCGTGCCGCAGAGCATGGCTTCCGAAAGTGTCAGGCCGAAACCTTCCTCGACGGAATTGAGCACCACTACCGAGGCCCGGTTGTAAACGGTGCGGAGTTTTTCCTGGGCCACCGGTTCGAATATCTTGATTCGCTCTTCCAAGCCTCTCCGGGCAATGAGCTGTGCGATCTCCTCGCGGCCACGACCGGCGCCGTAGATCTCAAGGCGTGCGCCGGGAACGGCTTTGACCACGAGGTCAAAAGCCTCGACGAGGTAATTGACCCGCTTCTGGTTGGTGAAGCGTGTCACCGAAACAACGAGATTGTCCTCGCGCTTCACCTGGGGATCTTTGAAAAAAATAGTCTCGTCGTGGGGCAGGGGCAGAACTTCGAGTTTGCTTTCCAGTGAAGGATCCATGGCCAGCAGGCGCTGCCTCAGAAAGTCCGAGACCACCGTCCAGCGGCGCAGACGGTGGGTGAAGCCGCGCAGGTAACGATAGGGGAGGCCGCGGTATTTTCCGATGACGCGGATGTCGGTTCCGTGCGAAGAGAGTATCATCGGGATTGCCGGGCGCGTCCCGAGGTCCTTCATGACCATCCCCGAGGGAACCAGCCAGTGCCCGGCCAGGACATCGAACTGCTCTCGTGTCAAAAGCTCTGTGGCCGCCCGCCGAAACTCGTTGAGGAAGTTTTTGAAACGGAAAACACCGCTTACCGATCCGAGAACTCGCTTCTGCATATCGCCACGATAGGCCAGGTTCTCTCTTGTGTCACGACTGGCATAGCGAAAGCGGTGAATCACCACGCCGTCCTTCTCTTCGTACTCCGCCGCGCCATCGTCATGCGGAGCCAGCACCACCGGTGCGATGCCGTGATCAAGAAGCCGGCGCGTCAGCAGAGACAGGAACACGCCCGCGAAGTCGCCGTCATAACGGGGGTAATTGTGGGTCAGAATAAGGAGTCGAAGCCGTTCGTCCATGGGCCAATATTATGCAAAAAGACGCTCTCGGAAAACATAAATGTTGGCCTGCCTCCAAAACTGACGGACCATTTTGTCGCCGGAGTGGTGCGCCAAAATGGCGCCATGATTTCTATTATTGGCAGTAAGGCACCCGGTCGGCGGTAATTTTTCATATTTAAGTGGCTGTATTATATTGTTTTAACGAAAGTGACGGAATGTCTTGGTTTTCGCGGAATTGGCGGGAAGAAATATAGGTCGTTGCGGTACTACCATTAAAGCTTGCCATAATCGGTCGGCAAAGGGTAGCTTGGTGGGCAAGAGAGGAGCAAAAGCTTGTATAAGGCCTGGAGGTTGAAGATGCAAAAATTATTGTTTTTGGTACTGGTTCTAACATTACCGCTGGCGGCGACGGCCGATGATCTGGCGGTCACGGTTTACAACAGCAACCTGGGAGTGATAAGCGAACACCGGGTTCTGGATTTCAATAAGGGCACCGATCGCCTGGCTTTTCGTGATGTCCCTTCACAGATCGACGCCGCTTCGGTCCGCTTCGAGGTTGTCGAATCGGGACATGACGTGTCGATCCTTGAACAGAACTATGCCTTCGATCTGGTCAGCCCGGGGCAGATCTATTCCAAATATGTTGACCACGAGATTGAGTTGATTGACAAGCAGGGCGACCTTTATTCCGGAACCCTCCTGGCCCACGGAGGCGGTTCGGTCACGCTTCGTAATGCCGATGGGCGGGTCAAGATCGTTCTGATGGAGAATATTGCCGAAGTCAATTTCCCAGAACTCCCGGAGGGTTTGATAACCCGTCCGACGCTGTTCTGGCTGTACAACTCCGATTTTGAAGGGAAGCTCGACTGTCGGGTGGGTTACCAGACTTCGGGTCTGCGCTGGGACGCCGAATACGTCGGGCTTCTGTCGTCGGACGAAAAGCAACTGGATCTGTCCGGCTGGGCCTCGATCAATAACACTTCAGGCAAGACGTATAAAGATGCGACTTTGAAGCTTATTGCCGGTGATATAGGGCGGGCGCAGCCGCAGATGCCGCCCCGGGCCAAGGGCATCGCAACGGCTATGGCGGTCGATGAGGCGGCTTTCGAAGAGAAGGCTTTCTTCGAGTATCATATGTACACCCTGCCGCGCAAGGCCACTGTTGCTGACAAGGAAATTAAGCAGATTTCTCTGTTCGAGCCGGCCCAGACTGAAGTCGAGAAGATTTTCACCTATCGCCCCGACCGTCATCCGTCCGATGTCGAGGTTGCTCTTCGCTTCGTGAATTCCGAGGCGTCCGGGCTGGGGATGCCCCTGCCTGCCGGCCGCGTCAGGCTCTTCATGGGCGACGAAGACGGCTCGGTGATACTCCTGGGAGAGGACCGCATCAACCATACCCCGCGCGACGAGGAAATGATGCTGAAGGTCGGCAATGCCTTTGATATCGTCGGTGAAGAGCGTATGATCAACCAGGTGCGAGTTTCCAAGAAGGTTGAAGAACGTGATTTTGAGACGGAAATCCGAAATCGCAAGGATTCCGATGTAACGGTAGTTATGGAAAAGCGGCTCTGGGGATTCTGGGAAATCCTCGAGTCGAATTTTGAATATAAGAAGAAAGACGCCGCAACTGTGACATTCGATCTGCCGGTGAAGGCCGGAGAGACTGTTACGCTGAAATACAAAGTGCGGTACCAATCAAGGTAAGCCTTTAGAGAGTTGACAAGAGTGAATGTAAAGATTACATTCTCCGGGTCAATTATTCGAAGGCAATGACTTGAGGAGGTCGTTTTGAAGAATCTGCTGAGATTGACCATTATCATGGCAATTGTGTTTAGTCTGCTGGGAAATGTTGAGGCCGGCAGAAAGGCACGAAAACTGCCGGTTGATGCCTATATCAAGGCCGCAAAGATCGAGATCATTTCCGGGGATATGGAACGGTATGAACTGGCCAAGGCCCTGCTCGATTCCCTGTTCCTTTACTATGGTCCTAATGCCGAAGGTCTGCACCTGATGGGACAGATGGCGGTTGACGGTATCGAATCGAATGCCAGCCCCGCCGATAAGGCTCCCTATGTTGATTTGATGGTAGCCTATTTCGATTCGCTTCACCTTTGCTGTGAAAATCCGGACATTGATAAGAAGCACAAGAAACACTGCGACGATTTCACCGAGCAATCGGATTCGGTCAAGGTAAAGTACTGGCGCGAATTCTATAACGCCGGTATCGAACAGCTCAATGCATACGACGACATGGCTTCGCAACTGGAAGAGGCAACCGACTCATCTGTTATCACATATCTCGAGAATACGGCCAATTCCAATCTCGATTCGAGTTTTCAGAATCTGAACCTGGCCATGATCATCGAGCCCACCGACAATCGCGCCTTCATCGCCATGGGCTCGGCCTATACCAAGCAGGGCAACCATGATGAGGCTATCGAGTGGAAGAAGAAAGGGCTGGCCAGAGCCGTCGACAGCACCCAGCTTTTGCTCTCGATTGCCTATGACTACATCAATATGGGTGACTACGCGGCCTCAATACCCTTCATGCAGGACTATACCCGGCTGGTTCCGGATGACACCGTGAATATGTACAACCTGAGTATCTGCTACAAGAATAGCCAGATGTACGATTCGGCGAAATCCATCTACGGTCGCCTGCTGGAATTGGATCCGGACAATATTGAGGTCCTGTCGGACATGGGGCGCTACTTCAACGAGATGGGCCGTCGGGCATCCGACTCCGCCAAGATCTACGAGACCGCCGGTGATTCGGCTATGCAGAAGTTATGGATGGCAGAGCGTTCCGACATGTTCGATTCGTCACAGACGTATTTCGGGCACGCCTTTGAGGTCAATCCAGACGATGAGTTCATCGTTGAAACCTACGGCATGGTGTGTGCCATCGATGGCAAGTATGACAAAGCCGCCGTAGCGTTCAAACGCCTGAGTGAACTGCAGCCGACCAACGTGGATAACTGGGTTTCTCTGGGTGATGTGTACCTCTCGATGAGGCAGTTCGACAGTTCCATCGTGGCCTATGAAAAGGTCGTGGAACTTCGTCCTACCAATGTCAAGATATGGGAACAGCTTGCGGACCTGTATCACGAGATGGGCCAATCTGCCAAGGAGAAGGAAGCTCAGCAGAAAGTTAAGTCGCTGAAATAGGACGGTTTCTGAGTGCACGCGGCCGTGGCCCGTGCGTTCAATAGTTTCAGATAATTCTCGGTAACGGCGGCAGGTTCAAATCACCTGCCGCCTTCCTTTTTGAGTGGATATCAAATTGACCTCGGTTGAGAACCTGGCCGAAATCGCCGTCTCCGGTCCGATGCGGAGAACATTCACCTACCTGGTTCCGGTGGGGGCAGGTGCTCTTGAGCCGGGGCAACGGGTCCTGGTTCCGTTCGGGCGGTCCCGGAAGCTGGGTTTCTATCTTGGCCCGTCGCAATCCCGACCGGCGGCGACTCTCAGGCATATTGTCAAGCCCCTCGATACGGTCAGCAACTTTTCACCGGAGCTGGTCCGTTTCTGTCTCTGGATGGCCGATTACTACTTTGCCAACCCGGCCGATTGCCTGATGGCGGCCCTGCCGTCGGTCATGAAAGGCAACCGGACAAGTCACCTGGTCTGGCGGGAGCCTCCGTCGTGGTTGCCCGAGGCCGTCGCTCGCAATGCCCGTCCCGGCCGGAAGCTTTCGGCGGCGGTTACCGGTAAACTGCACGGCAGCGCTGGTATTTTGAAGCGACTTGTAGATGACGGCTGTGTCGTCGAGGAATGGCCGGTTGACGCCGCCTCGGAAAAACACCGTATGCGCGGCTTGAAAATCACTGAACTCCAGGCATTTCAGGAATATTTCACAGGTAAGAAATTTCAGCCGGAGTATTTCGACGGCGACAAACCCCGGGCCGAGATGAGGGCCGCCGGATGGAGTGATCACTATATCCGCAAGGCCCTGGCCGAGGGGATTATCGAACCCGTTTTTGACGAAGGACCCGGCTCGATACTCGATTTCGTGTCCTCTCGCGATGATGTCGATAAAATCGTGCTGACACCCGAGCAACAGGGCGTTTACGAGAAACTCAGGGACGGTCTGGTCAAAGGGTTTCGCCCGACGCTACTGCATGGCGTGACCGGGTCGGGCAAGACGGTGGTATACTGCCATTTGTGCCGTGATGTTATTGCGCAGGGCAAGACGGCTTTGATGCTCACCCCGGAGATTGCTCTCACCGGGACGACTCTGGCGTACTTTCGCGGATTTTTCGGTGATCTGGTGACGGTAATTCACTCGGCCATGACGGAGCGCGAGCGGCTTGATAGCTGGCAGGGTATCAGGAACGGTCGGTTCAAGATCGTGGTCGGGCCGCGCTCGGCGGTGTTCGCGCCGCTTGCCGATCCGGGGTTGATAATTGTCGATGAGGAGCACGATGCTTCCTACAAGCAGGATGATCCGGCGCCGCGGTTCCACGGTCGCGATGCGGCCATCATGCGCGCCAAGATAAACAATGTCCCGGTCGTTCTCGGCACTGCCTCGCCCTCGTTCGAATCCTATCACCACGCCCTTGAAGGGCGTTATGACTTAGCCTCGCTCAAGGAGCGTCCCGGTGGAGCGACTCTGCCGGCCATCCACGTCGTCGATATGCGCACCGATCGGCTCAAGGGCGATCTGCCGTTCTTCTCATTCACGCTGAAAAAGAGGGTTGAAGAGCGGCTGGAGAACGACGAACAGGTGATCCTGTTTTTAAACCGCCGCGGACATTCACCGCAACTCAAATGCGCCGCCTGCGGCCATGTGCCCGAATGCCCCAATTGCCGGGTCCATCTCACCTGGCACAAAGTCGGGCGCAAACTGAGCTGTCATTACTGCGGTTATGCCATGCAGGGCTACGATACCTGCCCGCATTGCGGCGGTATCGATATCATCTACCTGGGCGCGGGGACTCAGAAAATCGAGGAGGCTATCCCGCGTTTGTTCAAGGGCGCCCTTCCGGTGCGTCTCGACAGCGACTCCGCCTCGGGCAGACAAAAGGCGCACCATATTCTGGCGGAATTCTCGTCGGCCAAAAGCAATTTGTTGCTGGGGACGCAGATGGTTACCAAAGGGCTGGACTTCCCCGGGGTGACGCTGGTGGGGGTGCTCTCCGCCGATTTGAGTATGGATTTGCCAGATTTCCGGGCTTCGGAACGCAGCTTCGCGAGCCTCTTGCAGGTTGCCGGAAGATCGGGCCGGGCCGACAAACCGGGTGAGGTGCTGGTGCAAACCTATTATCCGGAGAGTCCGTTGATCGATGATGTGGCCCGGCAGGATTACGAGGGGTTCTACGAGCGGGAAATACAGTCTCGTAAGGCGCTCTCATTCCCGCCGTTTTCCCGGCTGGTTAATTTCGTGCTGTCGGGTACGGACGAGCAATTGCTCGAGTCGACCGCAATGCAATTCCGTGACGCTCTCAAAGATCGCGCGGATAAAGGATCTCCGGTCGCGGAGCTACTCGGTCCGGCGCCCTGTCCCATGTATTTTCTGCGGGGATCATACCGGCGGCATATGTTCGTGAAGACCACGCGGGTGGTTTCGTTTGTGCGCATGTTGTCCGAGTGGGAGGCCGCGGAATCCCGTTTCGGGCTCCCGGCCAAAATCAAACTCATCGTTGATGTCGATCCCGACGACATGATGTAAACGCATCTGACATTATCCGTTTTCCGCTTAACTTTCCGTCTATCAATGAAATGTAGCCTTGTGGCCGTTATCCGGCCTACGGCATCTGGGGTGAATTTCGTCAAAATGCGACCGTGCGCGAAAGACTTTCACTCGTCCGAGAAAACCTGTGTAAGAAACAGGAGGTTGAAGTACCATATAAATAGCGCAGGTAGGCCCGCCGAGGGAGCCTGTCGAGTCGAATATCGCGGATGTGTTCAACCTGGATCGGACCCCTGGAATGTCAAAGCTGGAGGAAAAGATAATGAGAATATTGTCCCTGACAATAGTCTGCTCCCTGGTGATAGCGTCGTCATCCGGGCGGAGCCTGGACATGGTAAATGGACCGGAACAAATCGTGTGGGACTCGGTTCACAGCCGGTATTTGGTGGCGTGTATTGAATCGAACGCTATCATTCAGATTGATGAAGAGGGCGAGGAGTCACCATTTGCTATCGGGATCTCAAGACCACTTTCAATGTGCATAGTGGATACGCTTTTGCTGATCACCGGACACGAGCCGCACGCGGTGTATGCCCTGAACCTGGCCACGGGGACTGAAGTGCATCGCATCAATTTCCCGGTGAGTCAATATGGGTTGGCCGGGCTCGCCGTCGATACAACCGGTAGAATCTACATGACTCACCAGTCCGGGATTCTCTATGAGCTGGACCTTGAAAGCGAATCATATACCTTCGTGCGGACCATAAACGGGGTTGGAACCTCACAGGGCATGATTTACGTTCCCGAGTTTCACGAGTTGTGGGTGGTCGGTTGGACCAATACGTCGTCGCCGATATGGGCTTATGAAATCGCCAACGACTGGTACCATTACAACTTCACACTGCCCGGTCAGAACCTGAATCTTGCCCGCGATTCATACGGTAACACCTATGTTAGCTCGTGGCTGACCAGTTGTGTGCATATTATAGATACTGCCGGTAATATAGAGCCCTTTTCGTGTGGACACTCTCAGCCCACCGGTATCTGCATCAGGGAAGACACTGAGGATATGCTCATCGCGAATTATGGTTCCAGCACGATAGACCGGATGCACCTGTTTCTCGATATTGAGGCGGATACTGTCTGGGCCCCCGATTCTCTTGTGGTTTCCTTCACCGGATCCTCGCGGGTGGATGTCGACGAGTGGGTATGGGACTTCGGCGATGACGACTCCGCCTTCGTACCGTCGCCTTCGCACACGTATACACAGCCGGGTATTTATGATGTCACTCTGAATACACGCGCAGGTGAGCGCGAGGTTGACGAGCATACCTTCACCCGACGTGATTACGTGGTTGTTCTGGCGGATACGCTCATTGGCCAGTCGATCCACGCCGTACCCTACGATTCGCTGGTCGAAGTGACGATTTCCGCCACTAACCACATGCCGCTGCATAAACTGCAGATCCCGGTCGAGTTCGGCGGTGATCTGCCGCTGTCCCTGGTTGACTTCACCACCGTCGGATGTCGAACGGAGGCATTTGAGACGGTAGACTATGCCCACCTGTCAACAAGCTACAGCCGGGCCACGATCAAGATTGAGGGCGGGGAAATCGAACCGGGGGAGGGACCGGTTTTGATCCTCACTTTCCTGATCGAAGGCAACGATCGGATCGGGATCAATAATATCATCCTCGACGGTTACCCCACCTTCGATCCGACATTTTATGGCAGTCATGCTGACTATACGCCCCGGACCGCGGCCGGTCTCGTGGATCTCTATTGCTGTGTCGGGATACGCGGAAACATCGACTATGATGAACTTGAGGAGATAAGCATTTCTGACCTGGTTGTACTGGTGCAGTACATGTTTGACGGCGGCCCGGCGCCATTCTGCACCGCGGAAGCCGATGTGGACGCCACCGGGGAGATCGACATTGGCGATCTAGTGTACCTGGTGACATATATGTTTCAGAGTGGCCCGGAACCCCTCGGGTGTCTGTAACCGGTTCTTGCCCTCTACCGTCACAAGGGGTCATGCTGTCCGTTCGTGCAGGGTGGCCCTTTCTCTTATGTCCCGCGCTCTCCTGCGCCACTGACAATGCTCCGGAAGGGCCTCTTTTGCCGCCACCGACCGGAACAAATCACTCCCCTGACTTGTCTTAAATGTACCGTGCAAAGTGTACTCAACTGGTCCGCGATGATATTTAAGATAGGCAGGATAACATGCGACGTAGTAAAATACCGATAGGGCAGATGCTGATCGGGCTCGCCGTGTTGGCGGCACTGATCGTTGGCCTTGCTCCCCTGGCCTTCAATTCCGAACCGAAAAATATGGATAAGAATATGAAATACAATGACCTGACCCCCGAAGAAGCGAGGGTGATTCTCCGCAAGGGTACGGAAGTACCGGGCTCCGGCAAATTCAACAAGCACAGCGCCGTGGGGACTTACACTTGCAGGCAGTGCGACGCTCCCCTGTATAAGTCAACCGACAAGTTCGATTCCGGCTGTGGCTGGCCGAGTTTTGACGACGAGATCGACGGCGCGGTGAAGCACACCCTTGATGCCGATGGTCGGCGTACCGAGATTACCTGCGCCAACTGCGGCGGGCACCTGGGGCATGTCTTCGAAGGTGAGCAATTTACCAAGAAGAATGTCCGGCACTGCGTCAATTCGATATCGATGAACTTCGTTCCCGCCGCCGGTGCGGAGAAAACCGAACGGGCCTATTTCGCCGGCGGTTGCTTCTGGGGCACGGAACACCTGCTCGAACAGGTTGACGGCGTTCTCGGAGCCAACTCCGGTTATATGGGCGGTGAGGTTTCGAATCCCAGCTACGAGGAGGTTTGCTCCGGCACCACCGGCCATACCGAGACGGTGGAAGTCGTTTACGATCCGGATATAGTCGATTTCGAAACCCTGGCTCGCATGTTTTTCGAGATCCACGACCCGACCCAGGAGAATCGCCAGGGGCCGGACGTCGGTAGCCAGTACCGTTCGGCGGTTTTCTTTGTCAACGACGCCCAGAAAGAAATCAGCGAAAAGCTGATCGGCATTCTGAAAGGTAAGGGGTACGATGTCGTGACGGAGGTAACCGAGGCCGGCGAGTTCTGGGCGGCCGAGGGTTATCACCAGGACTACTATGTCCGCACCGGCAAACAGCCCTATTGCCACGCCCGGCAAGAGCGCTTCTGATCGGCGATCTTACGCACGGGGAATTGATTGCACTCCCTTCGGCAACGCAACTTCAATAGACAGTTTTAATGAAAAAAGACCCGGTCGAAAGTGACCGGGTCTTGTGATGTACGTATGAAGCGAGTTTGTACGGTTTAGTACATTCCGCCCATGCCGCCACCCATGCCGCCACCCATGCCGCCGGGGGGCATGTCGGGGGCTTTTTTGTCATCGGGCTTGTCGGCAATGACAGCCTCGGTGGTCAGAAGCAGACCCGCGATCGAGGCCGCATTCTGCAGGGCGGTACGAGTGACCTTGGTCGGATCGATGACACCGGCCTTCATCAGGTCTTCGTAGGTGTCCGTCTGGGCGTTGTAGCCGAAAGCACCCTTCTCGCCGAGGACGCGGTTGACCACGACGGAGGCTTCCATACCGGCATTGTTCGAGATCTGGCGAATCGGCTCTTCGAGCGCTTTGCGCACGATATTGACACCGACCATCTCTTCTTCGGAGCACTCGATGTTATCGAGGGAGCCGATGGTGCGCAGCAGGGCCACGCCGCCGCCGGGGATGATGCCTTCTTCAACGGCCGCGCGGGTAGCATGCAGGGCATCCTCGACACGCGCTTTCTTTTCCTTCATCTCGGTCTCGGTCGCGGCGCCGACATTGATGACGGCCACGCCGCCGGCCAGCTTGGCCAGGCGTTCCTGCAGCTTCTCGCGATCGTAATCGGAGGTGCTGTCTTCGGCCTGCTTGCGGATCTGGGCGATACGAGCCTTGATGTTATCCTTTTCACCAGCGCCTTCGACGATGGTGGTGTTGTCTTTGTCGATGCTGATCTTCTTGGCCGTGCCGAGGTCGGACATGACCGCGTTTTCCAGCTTGAAACCGACTTCTTCGGAGATGACCTTGCCACCGGTCAGGATGGCGATGTCTTCGAGCATGGCCTTGCGGCGATCACCAAACCCCGGGGCCTTGACGGCCGCGATCTTGATGGTGCCGCGCAGTTTGTTGACCACCAGCGTGGCCAGGGCTTCGCCATCAATGTCCTCGGCGATGATCATCATCGGCTTGCCGGCCTGGGCGACTTTCTCGAGCACCGGCAGAAGGTCCTTCATGCTCGAGATCTTCTTGTCGTGAATCAGGATCAGCGGATCTTCAAGAACCGCTTCCATGGAGTCGGGATCGGTCACGAAGTAGGGAGAGACGTAACCGCGGTCGAACTGCATACCCTCGACAACGTCCATGGTCGTCTCGGCCGTCTTGGCCTCTTCAACCGTGATGACGCCGTCTTTGCCGACTTTCTCCATGGCTTCGGCGATCAACTCACCAACCTGGTGATCGCTGTTGGCACTGATCGTGCCCACCTGGGAAATCTCGACCTTGCCGGAAACCGGCTTGGACATGCCCTTGATCTGGCCGGAGATAATCTCGACGGCCTTGTCGATGCCGCGCTTGATGGCCATCGGGTTATGGCCGGCGGTGACGTTTTTCAAACCTTCACGATAGATGGCCTGGGCAATGATGGTCGCTGTGGTGGTGCCGTCACCGGCGATGTCCGAAGTCTTGGAAGCGACTTCCTTGACCATCTGGGCGCCGATGTTCTCGACGTTGTCTTCGAGTTCGATTTCACGGGCGACGGTAACGCCGTCTTTGGTCACGGTCGGGCTGCCGAATTTGCGGTCGAGCACCACATTGCGACCCTTGGGACCGAGCGTCACTTTGACGGCATCGGCCAACTGGTCCACACCACGCTTAAGCTTGGCGCGGGCATCGGCTTCAAAGTTTATTATTTTTGCCATGAGTTATAGCTCCTTGGTCGGTTTAATTACTTGTCCTGAATGATCGCAAAAATGTCCGATTCGCGCATGATGAGGAACTCCTCACCATCGATGCTCACTTCGGTACCGGAATACTTGCCATAGAGCACGCGGTCACCCTTCTTCACTTCGAGAGGCATGGTCTTGCCGTCATCGGTCACACGACCGGTGCCGATTTCTATGACTTTGCCTTCCATCGGCTTCTCTTTAGCGGTATCCGGAATAATGATGCCGCCCTTTTTGACCTCAGCGGTCTCCAATGGTTTTACAACCACTCGGTCTGCCAGCGGTTTTACCTGCATAACAATCCTCCAGTTTGGTAAACGATTATGTTATTCACTCTATTAACGTTTCTTGTGACTCCCTTTCGGGGGCCGTCTCTTTCATTACTATCGCCGGTCTCAGCTCATGCCTTATTAGCACTCGCCTCCGGTGAGTGCTAACAGTACTATTTAACACCGATTATGTCAAGAGGTTTCCACCGAAATTAACGATTTTTTGAAGATTGTTCCAGGGAGCCGTGTCTATGCTAAGACATTATTAAATAATGTCTTACTGCACCCATAAGCCGAATTCATATGATAGCGGCCGGGCCGCCTCCGAAATTGGCAGGCCGAAATGGCATAGTGGTTGAGGTTGATGTCATTGCCGGGTTTACGAGTCATGGCGGGCCAGTGTTGTTTGTCAGGCTGGCACACTAGCCGTGTGTTTCAGGCGAGGCCGAGATTAGTGGCGAAGAAACCCTCAGGGTTCTGCGACGGTCAATCTTCATGGCCTTGGAAAGTGTTACCCATGTAGTGAGTCTATTCTGTAACCCATGTAGTGAAACGTACATAAGGGCGGAGACACCCACCCAGATATTTTTCTCAATAGCGGACTTGGGAGTATAGGCGAATGATTTTACAAGGGCTCCCGAACGAGAAAGTACATTGCAGTGGTGTCCAGAGTTCAGGAGTGAAGCCGTGTCGAGTCTCAAATTGGACAGCAGGAAATCGCCACCTGAGGTCAGATGTATCTCCGAAGGGCAGTCCATATTGGTTGGCAACAGGAAAGAGTGTTCAAGTGCACCGGTGCTGTCGAAGATGCTCACCCGGCGGTTGCCGTTATCCGATATGAACAGATCCCCGCCGGAATCATAGTTGACTGCCAGCGGGAGATTGACCTGATCGGGACCTCGACCCTGCCCCGCGACCGTCCGCAAATAATCTTTACGGTCGAATCATTCCAGTTCCTCAGTGGTCT
>CAZVUZ010000077.1:0-15293 GCA_964630485.1 uncultured Ignavibacteriales bacterium | reverse complement strand
GCCATGCGCGATGGCGTAGGCTCGTCGATGAGGTACTCAGCCACCCTTCAGAATACCCTTATGTACGTGGCCCTGCGCTTCCAGAGCAACGGCCAGCCGGCGGGGGTGATACGTACGGCGGTCCCGGTGTCCTTCGTGGCCGAGGCCCTGCGCACCCTGCAGACCAAGATGGCCGCCGGTGGGCTGGCCCTGGCCCTTCTCGCCGCGGTTGTGGGATGGTTCGTGGCGCGGCGGATCACGCGCCCGATCGAGGATCTCAAGAGAGGCGCCGAGCGCTTCGCCTCGGGTGACTTGAACAGACGCCTCGCGGTACCTTCATCGGAAGAGATAGGCGCCCTCGCGGAGGCTATGAATGGCATGGCCGCCCAGCTCAACCACCGCATCGATGTCATCACCAAACAGCGTCAGGAGCAGGAGGCGGTACTGACCAGTATGGTCGAGGGCGTCATGGCCATCGACCGCGACGAGCGGGTTATCAATCTCAACGATGCCGCGGCCCGCCTGCTGTCGATCGATCCCGAGAAGGCCCGGGGGCGCACCGTTCAGGAAGTAATCCGCAACTCGCGCCTGCAACAGGTGATCGCCGAAAGCCTCGCGAACAGGGAAACGGTTCAGGATGAAATCACCCTGACGGGTAAAATGGAGTTGCTGCTTCAGGTATCATCCGGCATCCTGCGCGATGCCGGTGGCCGCGATATCGGCGTCGTCGTCGTCCTCAACGATGTTACCCGGGTACGCAAGCTCGAGAACCTCCGGCGCGACTTCGTGGCCAATGTCTCTCATGAGCTCAAAACCCCCATTACGTCCATAAAGGGATCCGTCGAGACTCTCCTCGACGGTGCTCTCGATAACAGCGATGATGCCCGGAGATTCCTTGAAATAACCGCACGCCAGACGGACCGACTGCACCAGATCGTCGAGGATTTGTTGAGCCTGTCGCGCATCGAAACGGAGGCGGGTAGCGGCGACATCGAATTTGAGAATACCCGGGCATTATCCGTGCTGGAGGACGCCGCCGCTAACTGCGAATGCAACGCCTCCGGCAAGGCGGTTCGCATTGTCATTGACGGCGACGATACCCTGCAGGTGAGGGTCAACCGTTTGCTCATGGAACAGGCCGTGGTCAATCTGCTCGACAACGCCATCAAGTACAGCAGTGCCGGAAGCGTGGTGGAATTAAGCACCGCAGAGACCGCCGAGGGAGTCGTTCTTGCCGTCCGGGATGAGGGCTGCGGAATCGAAAGTGAACACCTGCCGCGGCTCTTCGAGCGTTTTTACCGGGTGGACAAGGCCCGCAGCCGCGAGTTGGGGGGGACCGGTCTGGGCCTGGCGATTGTCAAACACATCGTTCTTGCCCACGGCGGTCGGGTGGAGGTGTCAAGCGAACCCGAGGTTGGCAGCCGCTTTGAAATCCACCTGCCGAAAACCGGCTTCGCCGCCTGAAAAGTCACCTGCTTTCACTCCCCGTCAGGGGTGATATTCTTAGCAAGACCTTCTGCAAAAACATCGGATATTAATTTTTTCTTAATCCGGTCTTAATATAAGACCGGTTTAATGCCGCGAGATGTGTAAGAGATGACTCGCCGTGCGAAGGCCGGTTGAGAGTCTCTCTCCAAAAACACATCCGCTCGCTGCAAGAATGATGAAAAGAGAATTTGAAACCCGAAACTTCTGGAGCAGAGGTATCTGATGAGGAAAATTGTATATCTGTTCAGCGACCGTCTCAACGTAGTCGCAGGTATGCCGATAGCCGTGGCTTTTGCCGCCATTTTGACAACACTTCTACTGGTTTCACCAGGTGCCGTGGCGGCCGATTCCAATGGCTGGTGGGACAGTGTCAAGATGAAGGGGGACTTGCGCTATCGTCACGAAATGATTGATGTAGAAGGTAAGGATCCGCGAAATCGCCATCGCATCCGGGCGCGTGTGGGGATCTTTGGCAAAGTATCTGATTACACCAAAGTGGGAATACAGATGGCCACCGGTTCCGACGATCCCGTGTCCACCAACCAGACCCTCGACGGAGCTTTCTCCACCAAGGATTTCCGCCTCGACCTGGCTTACATGGAAACCACCCACGAGCGCCTGCCCGGGCTCAAACTGACCGCGGGCAAATTCAAGAATCCGTTCTTCAAGCCCGGTAGTTCAGAACTGATCTGGGACTCCGACTGGAACCCGGAAGGCGGCGTCCTCACTTATGACGGGAAATTCGAGGATGTTTCGGTGAAGCTCATCGGTTCCGGTCTCTGGATAGATGAACGTTCGTCGGGCGACGATTCCTGGATGGGTGCCGCTCAGGGCGTGATCAGATATCACATTGACGAGAAGAAGGGCAGTGTCGCAGTCGGTGGCGGCTTCTACAACTATGTCAATACCAAGGGTTTTGGTCCCTTCTGGGATGACGAAGATGCCTTTGGCAACTCCGTCGATACTGCCGGCAACTACATGAACGACTACGACTTGATCGAGGTTTTTGGTGAGTTTACGCATCACTTCGATGATATCCCGGTAACGGTGATGGCCGACTTTGTGACCAACACGGCCGCCGACAGCCTCGAAACCGGCTGGCTGGTGGGGATGCATCTTGGCAAGGTTAAGAAGCCGGGCTCCTGGGCCTTGCGCTACATCTATCGCGAGATTAAGAAAGACGCCGCGGTGGGGCTTTTCGCGGACTCCGACTTCCGTGGCGGAGGCACCGATGCCAGGGGTCACGAAATGGGCGGGTCGCTGCAACTGGCTGATAACACTACATTTAACGTATCGTATTTCGCCAACACGATCGGCCTCGCCGCCGCCGAAGAGGATTTCGGGCGCCTTCAGGTGGATGTGCAGCTGAAGTTCTGATAGTTGCGCCATAGAATATTGAAATCCTAACAGAAACTTAACAATTGAGTTGTTTAATATGTCGAAGTCTTACTGGAGGATTACATGAAACGGATTTTATTCGCACTACTGCTGATGACGGTGGCTGTGAGCTGGGTCGTAGCCGGCGCCAATGTCACCATCAAGGGTTCCGATACGCTGGTTCGTCTGGGACAGCGCTGGGCCGAAGAATACATGAAGATAAACAAGAGCGCGGTTATCCAGGTGTCCGGCGGCGGTTCGGGAACGGGCACTGCGGCCCTGCTGAACGGCACCACCGACATCTGCCAAGCGTCTCGTGACATGAAGGCCAGGGAATACAAACTGGCCGAGAAAAAAGGGATCACCCCCTATCGCGTCTCGGTCGCCCTCGACGGTATTGCCGTCTACCTGAACCAGGCGAGTCCCGTCAAGGCTTTCACCCTCGCTCAGTTGAAGGGTATTTACACCGGCGCCATCACCAACTGGAAAGAAGTTGGCGGCCCCGACGCCCATATCATTCTCTACGGTCGTGAAAACAATTCCGGCACCTACGCCTTCTTCAAGGAGCATGTGCTTGACAAAGAGGACTACGCCGCCGAAACCCAGACCCTTCCGGGTACCGCGGCCGTGGTCAACGCCATCTCCAAGGATCCCAACGGCATCGGTTACGGCGGTATCGCCTGGGCCAGGGGTGTCCGCTTCGCAGACGTGAGCAAGGACGACAAAACACCGGCGGTCACGCCCTCGGTCGAGACCGTCTCCAACGGCTCCTACCCGATCTCGCGCGAACTCTACTGGTTCTTCAACGGCAAACCCGAAGGTGAACTCAAGAAACTCGTCAACTGGGCTCTGGGACCTGACGGTCAGAAGCTGGCTGAGGAAATCGGCTACGTTCCGCTCTCCCAAGAGCTCGCTCAGAAAAATATCGTAAAATGATCTAAGACTCCTTTGCATTATGAATCCCGGGGAGACGACGGCGAGTCGGCTCCCGGGATTCGCATATGGGAACTTACCCGGCATGGAAGAACTGAAGTTCAAACCGAAATCAAAAGTGAAGGAATTTCTCGGCGAGAAATTCATTGCCCTCAATGCCCTGGCGGCAGTGGCGGCGATAGCCCTGATTTTCGCCTTCATTTTCAAGGAGTCCATGCCGATTTTTACCGACCCGGAGATCCAGGAGGAAGCCAGTGTCTCCCGGATGACCTTCAAGCAGGAGTACTATGAAGGGCGTCCTCCCAAGTGGGCCTGGCAACCGGAGTCGGAAGTTCCCAAATTCTCGCTGTTGCCGCTTCTGATCGGCACTATCAAGGCCGCCCTAGTGGCCATGCTCTTCGCGATTCCGCTCGGCGTCGGCGCCGCCATATACTCGGCCGAGTTCGCCAACCGCCGGATGAGGGAAATAATCAAACCGGTTATCGAAATGCTGGCCGGCATACCCTCGGTGGTGCTGGGGTTCTTCGCCCTGATAATACTGGCATCATTTCTTCAAAACATATTCGGGTATCTTTACCGACTTAATGCCTTCAATGCCGGCCTGGCGCTGGGAATAGCCGTGATCCCGATCGTTTTCACCGTCGCCGAGGACGCCATGACATCGGTACCGCGAAGTCTTCGCGATGCCGCCCTGGCACTGGGCGCCAATCCCTGGCAGGTATCGTTCACGGTGGTATTACCGGCGGCCCTGCCTGGAATCGCGGCGGGCGCCGTTCTCGGTTTCGGCCGTGCTATCGGCGAGACCATGATCGTGCTCATGGCCTCCGGCAATGCCGCCGTCATTTCCGGAAGCTTCACTGATTCGATAAGAACCATCTCGGCCTCCATCGCCGCCGAACTGGCGGAAGTGGTTTTCGGAAGCGCCCACTATAATGTGCTCTTCTTCCTCGGCACCATGTTGTTCATCTTCACCTTCCTTGTAAACATGGGCGGGGATATGATCCTTAACCGATTGAAACAGAAATTCCAGGGGAAAACTGCATGACACCGACGACCCTGGAAAAGACGCTGTCGGCCCCGCTGGAAGCACCCCTGAAATTCAAGCCCAAAACCAGCGGCGTGATCCCGAGGGGACTGACATTGCTGGCGGTGATCATCATTATCCTGATGCTGACGGTCATTCTCGGCAATGTCGTTCTGGGCGGTATCGGCGTAATCAGCTGGGATTTCCTCTCCAGCCCGCCGGAAAACGGCATGGAGGGAGGCGGCATTTTCCCTGCGATTTTCGGGACCGTCGCCTTGGTGATTCTGATGACCATCTCAGTGGTGCCGGTGGGGGTAATGACGGCCATTTACATGCACGAATACACCAGCCCGCTGTCGCGTACCACCCGGATCATAAGGCTGGCCGTGAACAACCTCGCCGGCGTGCCGTCAATTGTATTCGGCCTTTTCGGGCTGGGCTTCTTCATCGGTTTCATCGGTAACGGCATAGACTCGATCTTTTACGAACCGGGACGTCCGACATGGGGCCAGCCGGCTATTATATGGGCTGCCCTCACCCTGGCCGTTCTGACCCTGCCGGTGGTAATTGTGTCCACCGAAGAGGCCCTGCGCACCATTCCCCGGTCCCTCAGAGAAGCCAGCTATGCCCTGGGTGCCACCAGGTTGCAAACTATCAGGCGTATCATTCTGCCGCAGGCGCTGCCGGGGATTCTCACCGGGGGTATCCTGGCCATAAGTCGCGGCGCCGGCGAAGTGGCCCCGATCATGTTTACCGGGGCGGCCTATTACCTGCCCTATTTACCGGGGAAACTGAACGACCAGTTTATGGAAATGGGTTATCACATATATGTCATGGCCACCCAGTCACCGGACGTGGAAAAGACGAAGCCGATTCTGTACGGCACGGTCCTGGTCCTGCTGGTGCTGACCTTTGCCCTGAACTTCGTGGCGATAGTCCTGCGTTCGAAAGTGAGAAGAAGAAATGCCAGGTGAGTTTCAGACTACCGGAACGGACAGGAGACCGTTTATATTGAATAACGCCACTTCCGTGAAAGCGGCCGAAAGGCAGGGGGCGTCTTTGATGATCACACGTGCGAAAGAGGAACCCGTGGTTGAGAACGGCAAAAAACCCGATACGAAAATCGTCGTTCGGAATCTTAATTTCTTCTATGGAGACAAGCAGGCTCTGTTCGATGTTTCTCTGGATATCTCAACCAATAAGGTGTTTGCCCTGATCGGCCCGTCCGGATGCGGCAAATCGACCTTCCTGAGAACTTTGAACCGCATGAACGATACTATCCCCGGAACGCGCCTCGAGGGTTCGGTGAAGCTGGATGAAACCGATGTTTATAAAGACGTCAAGGACGTCTCGACCATTCGCACCAGGGTGGGGATGGTCTTCCAGCAGTCCAACCCGTTTCCCAAGTCGATTTTTGAAAACGTCGCCTATGGTCTGAAGGTTAACGGCATTACCGACAAGCGCGTCATTGCCGATGCCGTCGAGGATACCCTCAGGAAAGCCTACCTCTGGGAGGAAGTGAAGGATCAGCTCGACCGTAGCGCCTACATGCTCTCGGGCGGCCAGCAGCAGCGCCTTTGTATCGCGCGGGCTCTCGCCGTAAGACCCGAGGTCGTATTAATGGATGAGCCGGCCTCGGCCCTGGATCCGCTCTCGACCTCCAAAATCGAGGACCTCATAGGCGAGCTGAAAAAAGACTATACTATCGTTATCGTGACGCATAACATGCAACAGGCCGCGCGGGTCAGCGATGATACGGCCTTCTTCTTCGAAGGCAAAATGATCGAGTGTGGCCCGACCAAAAAGATCTTCACCAAGCCGGACAGGAAAAAGACCGAAGACTATATCACCGGACGTTTCGGGTAAAAGAAGGGTTTATGACTCAGCACTTTCAAAAAGAGATCGAGCGCGTTAAGAAGGAGGTCCTGCACCTGACCGCCATGGTCGAGGAGAATCTCCGTGACGCCGTAACGGCAGTAACAGAGGGTGATGACGATCTGGCTCGTCAGGTAATTGCCCGTGACGATGAAATCGATCAGTTCGAAGTGGAACTGGAAGAAAGCCTGCTGAAGATTCTGGCCCTGCACCAGCCGGTGGCCATTGACCTCAGGTTCATTATCGCGGCTCTCAAGATTGACAACGATCTCGAACGCATCGGCGATCTGGCCGTCAATATTGCCAAGAGAACGACCTTGCTCGACCGCTTCAAGCTCCGCCACGCCCCCTTTGACCTGTCGGCCATGCTGGGACAGGCAGTGGATATGGTCAAGATGAGTGCCGATGCCCTGGTCGACATGGATCCCGAACTCGCGAAACGGGTCCTCGAAGAGGATGACAAGCTCGATGACTATCACCGGGCCGCATACGACGCCACCCTGAATGCCATTAAGGAGAACCCCGAGTCGGCCGGCAACCTCATCCTGCTGGTCGGTATCTCGCGCAACCTCGAGCGCATCGGCGACCACGCCACAAATATTGCCGAAGACGTATACTACATGGTCACCGGCGATATTATTCGGCATAGATCATAGAGCCGATTTACAGCGCTCCAGGCTCCCTCATTCTCAACAACGGCACCGTTCACCGGTCGATGCCGAGGACGCTCCCCGATAGCTGTCGAGACGGCAAACAAGTGATTCTTTTCACTAATCCGCATTGGTGGATGGTTAAAAGACAATTTCGGGGAAGTTTTTTCCTGGTTTAGTAGTGGATTATATTGACCGATTTACTCCACGGATGTGATTGTAATAGAATGCCTTAGTTGCCCGCTTTTACGCCGGTCGTGTTTCAGCCGGTTTGACTCCCGCAGTGTCCATCATTACTTCTGAAGATTCGCCTTGCGCCGGTAATCGCGGAAGCGTATAATCTTTACAAAGGCATCAGCGTTTTATCTACAATGACAGAAAGGAAACAAATGAAGAATAACCCGCCATTGCGAATAAGGCGAGTAAATGGGTCGTTCTTTGCGCTGTTTATAATCATGCTGTCTGTGTCGATGCCGGGGGGGATCGTAACCGGCGCCGCCGAGGTTCCGGACGATGAGACCTGCCTGGGATGTCATGACGGTTATGAGAGCGGTCTGCGCGAAACGGCCCACCGTCTCGCTTCGGAGGTCAAGGCCGCCAAATCCACGGTCAGCTGTGCCGGCTGTCACGAGGGCGGCGCGGTGCACATCGAGGATCCTTCGACGGACAACATCGGCAACCCGGCCCGTATGAGCGGCCACGAGGCCCAGAACGCCTGCGGGACATGCCACCAGGCTCACCAGGAGCTGGACAACTACGGTTTTGACGCCCACTCGATGCTAGAGCTGAACTGCTCGGCCTGCCATAAGGTTCACGGTGGGAAACCGGCGCTGCTGGTTGATGAAGGCACCAATATGTGTCTGATCTGTCACGACGCTGTCGGCGCCGATTTAAAACGTCGCAGCCAGCATCCGGTTCGCCAGGGCAACCTGACCTGCCTGAGCTGTCACCGCTTCACCAAACGGGCGGACCAGAGTGTTGTTTATGGTCACGGGCGCACCTGCCAGGACTGCCACCCCGAACAGGGGGGGCCGTTTCTGTACGAACATGATCCGGTTAATGCCTGGGCCGTGGACGGCGGCGGTTGTCTCGAATGCCACGAGTCTCACGGCAGTGAGAACGACCGCCTCTTGAGCCAGCCCTCAGGGGAACTGTGCCGCAGTTGCCATATCGGTCACACCGGTGGTCGCCATGCCGATCTCTGGGCCAATGCCTGGAGCCGGCTGGACTGTCGCACCTGCCACAGCCAGACGCACGGGTCTTTCACCAGCGAGAAATTCCTCGATCCGGCCCTCGGCGCCAAGCTGGGCTTTGACTGCTACAGCGCCGGTTGCCACACTACCAGTGGCCAGGGAGGGTTCTAGTTATGAGAATAGAGAGAACACTTCGGCTTTTGGGGTTGATGACTCTGGCCGTGCTGTGCCTTTCCCAGTTCGCGACTGCCGAAGGCGGTGGTGATGTGCGCCTGGGATATGTTTACAACGATGACGAGGGCAACCGCGCGGTCAACCAGGAGTCCTACAATGTATATGAGGGAATGAGCTTCTCGCTTGAAGAGTGGTACATGGTCTTCGATAACGGCGTCAACCTCAGCGCCGATATGACCGACATCACCCTGAACAACCGCAACCTTCGGGCCAGGGCCTCGAAGGCCGGTCTTTTCGACCTGAGTTTTACCAACAACCAGTACCGGCGGGTCTACTCCTTTGAGGGTGACCGTTTCACGCGTCGCCGCACTACCGGCGCCCGGGTTTCGGTTCAGCCGCACCGGTATGTAACGTTTTTCGGCGGTATGACCCACAGCGATCGCCACGGTGATATCCAGGAAGTCCTGTCGCCGGTCGTCGATACTCTAATGAGCAGTACCGACTACTCGCATACGACCTACGATGCCGGCACTCGCCTGGCTCATCGATACGGCGTCATGCGCCTTGAATACCGGCGCTTTGATTTTGCCGACAACATCACGCCCGAGGGTGACCGCGAGGCCGATCAATTCACTTTGAATCTTTCCTCCACGGTGCCCGGATGGGACTGGTTGCAGTTGGCCGCCGGTTACCGGTATCGAACCGACAAAATGTCCTCGTCCGATCTGGATTTGACCACCAACCAGTACTGGGGCGGGGCCAAATTCTACCTGCCGTGTCGCATGACAGCCGACTACCGCCTTCTGCTGGCCGGCACCGAGCGCGATATGGATAACATCACGACTGACCACGTCAGCCATACCTTTTCGCTTGGTAAGAACTGGACGCGCTACGGCGGTCTGCGGCTTGGTTATGAGCTTCGCACCGCCGATGATGATGTCAACCGTACCGAGTCCGGAGGTTTCCTGTTTTCCGGATGGTACAATTGGCAAAGTCGGCTCTTTCTCAAGGCCTCCGGAAGTACCCGCGAAACCGAGGTTAAAGAAGGTGTGGTACTGGTTGGTGACGAGGACTACACCCGTCACCGCGTATCGGCCCAGTACCGGGCGGAGAACCTCGGCGACATGACTGTGCGCTGGCTTTCGCGACTGAGGAAGAACGAGGATATCGGCAGCCAGGTCGACTATGACATGATTGCCTCGACCCTGAACCTTCGCCACGATGACTATGGCCGGTTTTCGGTAACCTATGCCTACTATCTCGGTAAGTTCGAAAACCGCAGTGATGAAACTTCCTACGAATTCTCGGACAACACTCTCAGCGGCAGTATTCACCCGCCGGCCTATCGGAACGTCTCCGTCAGCTTCGGGGGAACCTACTATCGCAGTCGTCGTGACCAGGATCTGGAGAAATCATCCCTGAATTTCGGGGTCATGTATGACGTGACAAAAGATTGGCAGGTGCAGGCGCACTACAACGTCTTCAACTTCGATGATTTCCTGGCCCGGGGGGCATACTACACTGCCAACATCGTGGAGATATCGCTAAAAAGGAGCTTCTCAATAAAGTGAGGTATTAGTTATGTGGAAAACAAAGGTTATTATCATCATATTGTCCGTCTCGGCGATCCTGATGCTGGGGTGTGAGCGAAAGGTCACCGAACAGATAGTCAACGAGCAGTATGTACTGGAAAACGCCAATTGCTTTGGCTGTCACAGCGACCAGGAATTCTTCCTGGCGGCGGCGCAGTCGCAGTGGGAGCATTCGCTTCACGCCACCGGTGAAACCTCCGAGCGTAACCGGCTTAACTCGTCTCGCTACTCCTCCTGTGAGAAATGCCATACTCAAGAGGGATTTGTGGCTGAGGTTACGGGCGTACCGGCGGCCGGCGATCATTTCTCTGAAATCGGATGCTTCGCCTGTCACGCGCCACACACCAACGGCAATCTGGCGGTAAGGGTCACCGAGCCCCAGACATTGCTCAACGGCGAGAGCTTTTACGCGGGTAATAGCAACCTTTGCGTCGCCTGCCACCAGAGCCGCGCCGACGTGACCACCTATGTCAGTGGCGAGACGGAACTAAGCGAACGTTTCGGACCGCATCACAGCAACCAGGCGGATATGTTAATCGGCACCAATGCCTACGAGTATGAAGGCTACGAGTATGACAATTCTTATCACGCTACCGGCTTGAACAACGGTTGCCTGGATTGTCACTTCGCTTCACCGGGGAACCTCTCGAACACCGGCGGCCATACTTTTGCCATGAGTGAGACGGATGAGGAAGAGGAAGAGGAAGTGGAAAACCTGGCCGGCTGTAATGCCGAATGGTGTCACCGCAGCAATATCACGACTTTCGACCGCACGGCCTATGCCGACTTCGATTGGGATGGCAGTACCGAGGGCGTCCAGACCGAGGTCGAGGGCCTTCTCGACAGCCTGGCTCATGTCCTGGAGACAGCCGGTCTGCTGGATGATGGGTACCCGCCGGATGATGTCGTGGTCGGCCAGGACAGCGCCGGGGCCGTCTTCAACTGGCTATTCGTTCATGAAGACCAATCCGAAGGTATTCACAATACCGATTATACCGTCGACTTGCTGAGATCATCGATTAACTACATGGTGCACGGCGACCCGAACGGCGCCGTCGGGATTCGCGCGAGAAATCTAGTCAGCGCTCATTAGCCCTGAAATCTGCGATTGGGTAATATGAAAAGCCCCTCCAATTGGAGGGGCTTTCTCGTAGCTTTGATTCGGGGATGGACTAGGAGCCGATGGTTTCCCGGACAACTTCAAGTAGTTTTTCCGGGTCGATGGGTTTGTCGAATACCGCTATCGGCTCCGGCAGGGCCAGGTGTCGTCCGGCCAGGCCGCTGATGACCACGATGGGAATCTTGTTGAAATCATCATCACGGCGCACTTTCCGGTAAAACCCCGTCCCGGTGTCTTTGGGCATTTGCAGGTCGAGTGTGATCAGGTCGGGCTTCTCCCGTTTCAACACCTCAAGAGCTTCGATACCATCACCGGCGGTCAGAGTTTCGTAGCCTTCCTTCTCGAACACGGTCTTAAGAAACAGCCTGATATCGTCCTCGTCGTCAACAATTAGAATCTTCTTGCTCATGAGCATTCCTCTTTGACTGTGTAAGTATCTTTGACCAAGAATAATACAAAGATCGTTACATTTCAAGAATAATACGCCGACGGATCAATCCATGTGTTTCGCACAAAATAAAGGCAGGAGCCTCGGGGGCTCCTGCCATCGCGGGTCACGGAAGGCGCGATCGAGAGACCGCGCTTACAGGAGGTTGCGGAAATTTATTGTCCGTCGTCACCGTCGACGGGTTTTGCTTTGAACCACTTTTCAATCGACTGCGGCTGTTTCATTTGAGCTTGTTCACCTTTGTCGCCGCCGCCGCCGCCGCCACCACGACCACCGCCGCCGCCGCCGCCACCTTGACCACCGCCACGACCACCACCCATGCCGCCACCACGTCCGCCGCCGCCGCCAGGGGGACCACCGGAAGCGCCGTCCGGGCGTTGCATAACCCCGGCAAACTCAAACCCGACACCGATTTCCCGGTCGGGTTCGGTGCCCAGGGCGAATTTGGCCGATTCACTGAAGGTGTAGGGTATCCGCATCTCGTAGCAGAACAGGCCGTTGGTGAAGGCCGCCGCCGCCTCGGGACCCGAGGATCCGTCATCAGGAACGAGAGTACTTTTTTCGTTGACGGTAACACTGACCATCCCCTTCATGGCCTCGCGCTCGGCCATTTTGCTCTGTATTCCCTCCGGCATTTCTCGGTCGGAAGGCGTCCGGCCGGCGAAGGCGCTGTCGCTGAGCTCTACGTCACCGACATAGTACAGGCCAAAAGACTTATTTTCCTTTTTGTCGATGTCGAACCAGACTTTGACGCCACCGTGTTGCAGGGAGCGGATTTGCGCCTGCTCACGCGCCATTACCAGTACATAAAGGTGGGTGCTGTCGTGCCGCAGTCCCACTGATAATTTCTCGTCTTCGAGCATGGTGAGTGGGTGGTTACTCCAGTCGCTCAGATTGCCGTCAATGACCATCCCTTCGGAAGCGGGGAAACAGTTCAGGTCCGCCGACATTACGGGTAACGAAAACAGAAGGGCCGCAAGAAGTAGAGTCGATGCGCTGCTCAGTTTCATTCAATAGTCTCCAGTGCAAAAGCGTCTTTGTCGTCAACCTGCCTCCGATTGACGAAAATCAACCGTCTTATAATTCTTGGACAGGTTTGCCCGCATAAGGATTAATACATGTTGCAGAAATCTTGCCGGCGGTTGCTCGCCCGGGAACGGCGCCGTGAAAAGTAGTTGATTTGTCGGACGAAGGATCTTACATGTTCTAAGTTAACGGAGTCGGTCAGCTATGCATGCCAATAGCTTTGGAGAGCGACATGGAGTCAAGCACCGTTCTGACACTTTCATTCATCGTTTACAGCGTGGGTATTGTCGCCTTCGGTCTGTATTCGACGAAGCAACGGAAGAAAACCGAAGATGATTTCGTTCTGGCTAACCGCGAGCTGGGGCCGTGGGCCTCGGCGCTGTCGGCCTCGGCCAGTTCCGAATCGGCGTGGGTGATGCTCGGCCTGGTGGGGGAGGCCTACATTTTCGGTTACGCGGCCCTGTGGATAATTCCGGGAATCGCAGCCGGTTACCTTTTCAACTGGTTCGTTATTGCCGAAAGACTTCGGAATGCCTCGCGCGGCGATGGTTCGGTGACGCTCACCCAGTATATCGTCAATCGCTTCGGCAGGGAATCGACGGCCCTGAAACTCATCCCGGTACTGGTCATCACGGCGGCCATGCTCGGTTATATAGCGGCGCAAATGAACGCCGCCGGCAAAGCTTTCCACGCCACTTTCGATTTACCTTATGAGTGGGGGGTAATCGTCGGCGCGGGAATTGTCCTCGCCTATACCGTAACCGGCGGCTTTCGGGCCATTTGCTGGACCGACATGATTCAGGCGACCTTCATGATGGTCGCCCTTATTGTGATGCCGATAATCACGCTGGGAAAGATCGGTGGTTACGAAGTCTTCGAAGGCATCCTTGGCGCCGCCGACCCCGGACTGCTTACCTTTACGGCTGGTAAGGCCGGTTTCGCGGCGCTGGGATTCGTCGTCGGGTTGCTCGGGATAGGCCTTGGCTATCCGGGTCAACCCCATGTTCTGGCCCGGTTCATGGCCGCGAAGGATTTTCGCACCGTGCGCAAGGCAGGCATGATCGCCATGGGATGGTTTACCCTGGTATATTTCGGGGCCATATTCTTCGGTCTGTTCGCGCGGGCCTACTTCCCGGATCTGGCCGACCCCGAACAGGCCTTGCCGATAGCCTCCAGTGAATTTCTCCCACCAATCATCGGCGGCTTCGTCATCGCCGCCATTGTTTCCGCGATATGTTCCACGGCCGACTCGCAACTGATCGTGATCTCAAGTACCATCTCGCGCGATGTCGTGCCGGTCTTTCGCAAGTGGTTCGGTATGAAGGAACCGGATGACGCCGCCGCCCATCTTCGGTCCACCCTGCGCTGGGATCGCTGGGTACTCGTGCTCATGGCGATAATCTCCATCCTCTTTGCCCTGACCGAAAACCGCGTGATATTCGAGTTCGTCCTTTATGCCTGGTCGGCTCTCGGGGCCGGGTTCGGTCCGGTGGTGATCCTGGGCTTGCTCTGGAAACGCACGACCAAGGCGGGGGCCATCGCCGGCATGCTCACCGGGCTGATCGCGACGATTATCTGGAGGAATATCCCCGTTCTCAAGGACGCCATCTACGAGCTGGTGCCGGCCTTTATCCTGGCCTTACTGATGGTCGTTATTGTGAGTCTTCTCACCAGGCCTGCGAACGATGCCGGTAACTAACGGATCGCATGCATAATAGAATCGTCGATTCTGGAGGAAATTTTGAATAAAACCGCCCGTCGTGTTACCCGGGGGCTTTTGCTCTTCGTCTTTGCCGTCATCGTAGGCATGGCCGTCACGGCTTGGGGCCTACTGCACCTTTCGGTCCCGATGACCGATGGTCCGCTTGAGCTCGCCGGCCCCGGCGCGGATATTGAAATCACGTTTGATGAAATGGGTATCCCCCAAATCTGGGCGGAGACCGAGCACGACGGCTATTTTGCTCTCGGTTACCAGCATGCTGCCGACCGCATGTTCCAGATGGATCTCGTGCGGCGACTCTCGCAGGGGCGACTCTCCGAGATGCTGGGCGACATCGCCCTTGAGACGGACATCGGCCAGCGGCGAATCGGCCACGGCCGCCTGGCCCAAAAGGCCCTTCAGGGCCTCTCCATTACCGACCGCGACCGCCTCCAGGCCTATGCCGCCGGTGTCAACGCCTACCGTGATTATTGCCGGGCTCTGCCGTTCGAGTTTCGCCTGCTACCGACCGGGTTTGAAGACTGGACTGTGTACGACTGCCTGGCCCTGCTGAGTTTTCAGACCTGGTTTTCCAATGCCCTGATGAGCAATGAAGGATATTACCTGAAGCTGGTAGAGAAACTGGGAATTGACCAGGCCGCCCGCCTTCTTCCAGGCTATCCCGACTGGGCGCCGGTGACCGTGCCCGAGGGTC
>CAZVUZ010000076.1:13801-15497 GCA_964630485.1 uncultured Ignavibacteriales bacterium | reverse complement strand
GGGTCGAATCGGTGGCAGAAGTAGAGGTCAAGATAGTCGGTCCCGATGCGCTTGAGAGATTTTTCGACCGATTCCATGATGTGTTTGCGCGAGAGGCCACGGTCGTTGATATTGTCCGACATTGGCCAGAAGAGCTTGCTGGAAATAACCAAGTCCGACCGGATATACGGCTGAATGGCTCTGCCGACTATCTCCTCGGCCGCTCCCTTTGAATATATGTCAGCGATGTCGATGAAGTTGACGCCGTTCTCTATCGCTGCCCGGACTGTCTTCTGCGCCCGGTCGCTCTCGACACTGCCGCCATAGGTAAGCCAGGCGCCCAGTGATATTTCCGATATCTTTAGGCCCGTCAGGCCCACTTTACGATACTTCATGCGGTTCTCCTTCGATGCCGGGTTTGCCCGATCGCCTGATTGTAACCAATAACCGTTCAAAGATCAACCCGGTTCGGGGCAATGATGGCTTTCGTGGTTCGATTTTTTTCTCACCTTCGGTTCCCGTGACGGCGAGACTCGCCCCGCTTGAATTGCTTGTCTTGGCCCGCGAACGAGTTATATTGGCCGTAATAATGGAAGAGAGCATAGATGACCGATGAAGATTTGAACTGATAGGGCGGATGGTGACTGTGCAGGAAAACAACGAGGTCGAGCGCCGGGACGGCAACGCCGGAGACGGCCGCGGGCCATCACGCCGCGAAGCCTGGAAGATGTTCGATCGAATTGCGCACCGTTACGATTTGCTCAACCGGTTGCTGTCCTTCGGCCGTGATATTGCCTGGCGGAAAAAGGTGGTCGCCGCCCTGCCGGAAGGAACGAACCTTCATTTGCTCGATCTGGCCGCCGGCACGGCCGATGTCCTTCTGACCATCAGGCAGCGCAGTCACCGGGTAGTCTACGCCGTCGGCGCCGATATGTCGCACGAAATGCTGAAGCTGGGTCAGGCGAAAATCGAACGGCAAAGTCGTGCGGAGGACAATCACCTTGTTCGAGGTGACGCTACCTGCCTGCCGTTTGCTGACGGTGCCTTCGATGTCGTAACGATTGCCTTCGGTATCCGTAATTTCGTGGATATCCGTCTTGCCCTGAGGGAGATCCTGCGGGTGTTGAGGCCCGGCGGAAGGCTCCTGATTCTTGAATTCTCGCTGCCCTCAAATTGCCTGATGCGCCGGCTGTACCTGTTCTATTTTCGGCATATCCTGCCGCGCATCGGCGGCGCGGTTTCAGGCGACACGTATGCCTATCGTTACCTCAACCGGACGGTAGAAAGCTTTCCCTATGGACGGGAGTTTTGCACTATTATGCAGGACGAGGGATTCGTCAACGTCGACCATGATCCACTGACTTTCGGTGTCGCCACTCTTTATTGGGGAGACAGCGACTGATGTCGACCGGGATGCGAACCGACCATGCCGCGGATCTTTCGCGGGTCGCCGGAGTCATGAACGAAAAACTACGACAGTTTGACTCCGGGGGACCGGTGCGTCTTGAGATAGGTGTTCCGGACCTGAACCTGCTTGCCTGGCTGGAGAGTCAGGTCCTTCCGCAAAAAGTTTACTGGTTCAACCGGGACCGGGACCTGGCCGTCGCCGGAGTGGGCATCGCCGATAGTGTCGAGCCTGCGGCCGCCCGGGATTTCGGGGCACTGGAGTCTCTCGCAGACACCGGCCTGCGTTACTTCGGCGGTTTTCGGTTCGCGG
>CAZVUZ010000076.1:2533-13701 GCA_964630485.1 uncultured Ignavibacteriales bacterium | reverse complement strand
ATAGGTCACACGTTTCTCAAAAAGGTAGTGCTGGCCCGGCGCACGAGTTATCACAGCGAGGGAGCGCTTTCGCCCTGGGCCATTCTCGCCGGCCTGGAGGCGCGATCGCATGGTTGCTATCATTTCGCCGTACAACCGGAGCCGGGGCTGGCGTTTGTCGGAGCTTCCCCGGAGAGACTATATTCGCGGCGCGGTGATTCCATAAAGACGGAGGCCCTGGCGGGGACGCGTCCGCGCGGGGGTGACAAAGAGTCCGACCGCAAACTGGCCGAGGAATTGCTTTCCTGCGTCAAAGAATCGGCCGAGCACAGGTTCGTCGTCGATTTCGTCAGGGATGCTCTTGAGAGCCTGTGCGTGTCGGCAAAAAACACGTCAGTATCGGGTCGCACGCAATTGATTAAGCTGGCCCGAGTCCAGCACCTGGTCGATTACTTCGAGGGCCAGGTGGCAGATGGCGTCTCCGACGCCGACATTGTTGAAGCCCTTCATCCGACCCCGGCGGTAGGGGGCGATCCACGTGAGGACGCCATGGATTTCATCGCCCGTAGCGAACCCTTCGATCGCGGCTGGTACGCCGGCCCGGTGGGGTGGATCGGCGGCGATGCCGCCGAGTTCGCGGTCGCAATACGTTCCGGCCTGATACGGGGACGACACATAGATCTGTTTTCCGGGGCCGGGATCGTGGAAGGTTCCCGACCCGAGGCCGAATGGCATGAAACCGAAAGCAAAATAGAGAATTTCAAGTCTTCCCTGGGGATAGAGAAGTTATGGGCAACGCAAGGCTGAACACTCTTTGGGCCCGGCTTATCATCGAGGAACTCCACCGCGGCGGTGTTGATTATTTCTGCCTCTCGCCGGGATCTCGCTGTACGCCGCTTACTGCCGCCGTTGGTCGCCACAGCGACGTCGAGCATGTCATGCACTTCGATGAGCGTGGGGCCGCTTTTCACGCCCTTGGTTATGCCCGTGCCACCGGTCGCCCGGCGGCTCTCGTTTGTACTTCCGGTACGGCCGCCGCCAACTATCTTCCAGCCGTGGTTGAGGCCTCAATGGACGGTGTGCCGCTGGTCCTGCTGACGGCCGACCGTCCCCCGGAACTGAGAGATACTGGCGCGAATCAGACTATTTGCCAGCCCGGCATATACGGTGAATATGTCCGCTGGGAAATCGATATGCCCTGCCCGAGCGAAGATATTGATCCGGCCTTTGTTCTCACGACCGTGGATCAGGCCGTGTATCGTGCGCGTTATAGCCAACCGGGCCCCGTGCATCTGAACTGCATGTTTCGAGAACCCTTCCTGATCGATACCGACAGTGAAGAGGATGTTATGCCGGGCGGTGCTATTGACGAATGGAGCAAAAACGATCAACCGTATACGACCTATGCACCTGCCCGATCAATCCCCACCCCCGATAGCCTGCGCGAACTGGTCGACACGCTCAACGGGGCCAAATCGGGCTTGCTCATTGTCGGTCGCTGTCGCAACCGCGTCGAAATCGAATTCGCCCGCGAACTGGCGCGTCGGCTGAACTGGCCGGTATTCGCCGACATCGCCTCAGGATTGAGGATGGGCAGTGATCTGGCGAATGTCATTCCTCATTATGATTACGTGCTCCAGACCAATGTCCTTGACTCTCACGGACCCTTCACCTGTCTTCAGGTGGGGAGGACGCCCACGTCCAAACGACTGGCGCAGTTCCTTGCCGGCGATACCGTTGAAAAACACATTGTGTTCGCCGATCACCCGCATCGTCAGGATCCGGGGCATCGGGTATCCATGCGTTTCGAGGGCGACCTCGGCGCATCCGTCGAGGCCTTGATTCCCCTGCTTGAACCGGTTCCCGAAACGAATTTCCTGACCGCGCTCAAAAAGCTATCTGCCGAGTGCTCCCGTGTTATCGACCGCGCCCCGGGAACAGATGCCCGTCTGTCCGAACCGGTCTGTGCCCGGACGGTGTCGCGGCAAATTGGTGCCGGTGATGGGTTGTGGTTGGCCTCAAGCATGCCTATTCGGGACATGGATCTGTTCGCCGCCGCCGATGGCAATCCGGTCGTGGTCGGGTGTAACCGCGGCGCTTCCGGTATCGACGGCGCCATTGCCTCCGCAAGCGGCTTCGCGGCAGGGCTAAAGCGACCGGTCACTTTGATCATCGGGGACCTGGCTTTCCTGCACGATCTGAATTCGCTGGCCCTGCTTCGTTCGCTAAGGCAGAAAATGACAATTGTCGTGATAAATAATGACGGCGGCGGTATCTTTTCTTTCCTGCCGGTGGCCGCGCATACGGACATCTTTGAACCGATGTTCGGCACTCCGCATGGTATCCCGATCGAAAAGGCGGCCGAGATGTTCGACCTCTGGTATGCCAATCCGTCAACGATCGACGAGTTTGGAGATGCCTGTGCAGGTGCCCGTAATGTCGACGGATCAACGATACTCGAGATCCACACGGATCGCGATGAAAATTTCAAGTTGCACCGCGCCATCGAACAGGAGGTGGTGGCGGCGCTGAATGAGCTTTAGGATGCCATGGAGCCAGGAATTCGATTAAATTTGATTGAGAAGGGTCTGCCTGACAGTCCGGCCGTGCTTTTTCTGCATGGGTTCATGGGCAGTGCCCTTGATTGGGACAAAGTGACCACGGCTCTTTCCGATGAGTTTCATTGCGTGGCCATCGATTTGCCCGGCCATGGCGCCACAGCAGTCCCCGACGACGATGAGCTTTACAGCATGCCCGGTGCGGCCGCCGCCATCCTTGAGAAGCTCGATGAGATTGATGTTTCCCGTTGTCATCTGGTGGGTTATTCGATGGGGGGACGGTTGGCCCTGTATATGGCGGTGAACTGCCCAGAAAGGTTCGATCGGATCATTTTGGAGTCGGCTTCACCGGGTTTGAAAACATCGGCCGAGTGCCTCGAACGCCGGAAACGCGATCTGGCCTTGGCCGCGCGCCTGCGCGAGATACCTTTCGATCATTTTCTGATCGAGTGGTATGAACAGCCCCTTTTTGAAAGTATCAGGCAGGACGAAAAGCGTTTTCTCAGCCTCCTGAAACGCCGTTTCGTGAACAACCCCGAAGGACTGGCGCGCTCGCTGGAAAACATGGGTACCGGCAGCCAGCCGTCATTGTGGGAGCAATTACCCTCGATATCGGCGCCCATGCTCTTGATTGCCGGTGAAATGGATGATAAGTTTATTGGTATTAATGCTCAGATGGCCGCCGCTTGCCAAGCGGCGAGGCCGGTCGTTGTTGATGGCGCCGGTCACAATGTTCACCTGGAGCGTCCCGATGAGTTGGTAGCCATCGTGCGCTCATTTCTGCAATAGATTATCGGGAGAGTACCATGAATGCCATTGAATGGCTCGAAGCCCGCAATTTCAGCGATATCAAATATCACAAGGCCGAAGGAATAGCCAAAATCACCATCAATCGTCCCGAGGTCCGCAATGCCTTTCGGCCGCAGACGGTCGATCAGATGGCCCGTGCCCTGGCCGACGCCCGCGAGGACCCCGAAATCGGCGTGGTAATCCTGACCGGGGAGGGACCCAAAGCGTTTTGCTCCGGCGGCGACCAGAGAATTCGCGGCGACAGCGGCTATAAAGACGAAGAAGGTGTGCACCGGCTCAATGTCCTCGATTTCCAGCGGCAGATGCGAACCTGCCCGAAGCCGATTGTCGCCATGGTAGCCGGCTACGCCATCGGCGGGGGCCATGTGCTGCATCTTATGTGCGACCTGACCATTGCAGCCGACAATGCGGTTTTCGGGCAGACCGGCCCGAAGGTGGGATCTTTCGACGGCGGCTATGGTGCCAGTTATATGGCCCGCATCGTCGGCCAGAAAAAGGCGCGTGAGATATGGTTTCTCTGCCGCCAGTACGATGCCCGGCAGGCCCTGGATATGGGGTTGGTCAATACCGTGGTGCCGCTGGAAAGGCTCGAGGAGGAAACCGTGCAATGGTGCCGGGAGATCCTTGCCAACTCGCCCATTGCTATCCGGTGCCTGAAGGCGGCCCTCAATGCCGACTGTGACGGCCAGGCCGGGTTGCAGGAATTAGCCGGTAATGCCACCATGCTCTTCTATATGTCGGAAGAGGGCCAGGAAGGACGCAACGCCTATGTCGAGAAGCGGAAACCCGACTTCTCCAAATTCCCGCGGCAACCCTGACGAATCGGTGGGGTGGTAAGAGTTTGTCAAACGCATCTTCAATTGACACCGGTCCCTCGACGTTGGGAGTATGGCTTCTGGCGGCGCGGCCTAAGACACTCTGGGCGGCGACTTCGCCGGTCATAATCGGAATCGCCATGGCCCTCGAAGCGGATGCTTTCACTTTACTGCCGGCGCTGGCGGCACTCTTCGGCGCCATCATGATCCAGATTGGCACCAATTTCGCCAATGACTACATGGACTACGAGAAGGGCACCGACCGGGGCGAGCGATTGGGACCCACGCGCATGACCCAGGCTGGGCTGGTGCAACCGGCGCAGATGAAGAGGGCGACCGTCGTCGCCTTTGGCCTCGCCACGCTGGCCGGTATCTATCTCGTCTGGGTCGCGGGCTGGCCGATTGTCGTGATCGGCATCCTTTCCATACTTTTTGGCATCATGTACACCGCCGGACCCTTCGCCCTGGGCTACAACGGCCTGGCCGATTTCTTCGTTCTGATATTCTTCGGCCCGGTGGCGGTGGGGGGGACCTTCTACGTTCAGGCCCTGACAATAAACGCCGAGGTAATCCTCGCCGGCATCGCGCCGGGGCTTTTCTCCGTGGGCATCCTAACCGTCAACAACCTCCGCGATATCGAAGGCGACCGCGTCGGCGGTCGCAAGACCCTGGCGGTGCGTTTCGGGAAGTCGTTTGCCCGGACCGAATACATCGTCAGCCTGGTGCTGGCGACGCTTATCCCGGCCCTGCTGTACCTGCGCGGTGGCAGCCATTTGTGGGCGATGTTGACCGTCATGGTCCTGGCGGCGGCGATACCGTCCATTCGCAGAGTCTTGACCGTCAAGGGTCGGGCTCTCAACGACGTTCTTGCGGATACCGGGAAACTGCTTTTGCTCTACAGTGTGATCTTCAGCCTGGGCTGGTGCCTGTGAAATTGGCACGAATCGACATTTACCGTTTTTCGCTCCCGCTTTCGCGGAATCTGGAACTCGCCGGGGAGTCCTACGGCGAGCGCCACGGCCTGCTTCTTGAGATCCATGCCGACTCCGGCCATGTCGGTCTCGGGGAGATCGCGCCACTTCCGGCGTTCAGCGCGGAAAACATCGAGATTGCCCTCAAAGACGCGTGTGCCCTGCGATACCGTTTCCTCGGATCCGAGGCGCCGCAAAACCTTGAAGAGCTCTCCGGCGGGTTCGATCGCTGGTTGAATGACCTTTCTGTCTGCCCGTCGGCCCGCTTCGGTTTCGAGTCGGCCGTGTTGAATTGCCTGGCTGCGAGGCGCGGGGTCGGGTTGCGTTCCCTTCTGAGCGATGAACCGGCCGACAAGATCTCCATAAACGCCCTCCTGACCGGATCGGCTCCCGAGGTCCTTGACCGCGCCGCGAGGCTGAAGGCATTGGGTTACCGTACTTTTAAACTCAAAGTCGGCAAACGATCAATCGGCGAGGAGGTAGATCTTACCCGCCGACTGCGAGAGACCCTTGGCTCCGAGGTGTCCATAAGGCTCGACGCCAATCGTGTGTGGGAAACAGAGGACTACCTTACTTTTGCCCGTTCCGTCGTCGATTGCGATATTGAATACATCGAGGAGCCAACCCCGTCGAGGGCCGAAACGCACCGGCTACTCACGAGAGACGAGTCTCCTTTGCCGATAGCGCTCGACGAGAGTCTGAGGGAGATCGAGCCAATGGCCCTGCGCGAGTATCCATACTTGGCGGCGGTGATCCTAAAACCGACCCTGCTGGGACTGGAAAAGAGCATGGCCTATACCCGGGTGGCGCTGGGCATGGGGGCGACGCCGGTGATCAGTTCGTCATTCGAATCCGGCGTGGGGCTTATCACCCTGGCAAACCTGGCGGCGGTTATCCAGAGACCGCGATCCGCGGCCGGTCTCGATACGATGGCCTGGTTTGGGGCGGACCTGCTCGGAAAAGATACCTGGCCGTCTGCCGCCGAGATCACTGTCTCCGACCTGGCCGATCCGTATCACTCGCTGGGCCGGCATATGCTTGAGGTAGTCGGCTGTGAGTGATCTCCCCAATATCGTCTTTGCGGCGGCGCAGAATTGGCCCGGGGGAGTGGCTTTGGTCGGTGGTGAACGGTCCCTGACCTTCAGACAATTCGCCGATATGGTGGGGGGCACGGCGGCGGAACTGACCAATCGAGGAGTGCGGCCGGGCCACAGGGTAGCCATCGTCATGGAAAACGACTGGCGATATTGCCTGCTGATTGGTTCGCTGATCAGTGTTGGTGCGATTGCCTGCCCACTGAGTACTCGCCTTCCCGGTGTTGGACTGAAAGCGCAAATCGGTGACATCGCGACCGATTTCTTCATCGACTCCGATACCCGGATTGCGGCTGATGACATCGGTCAGGTCGGTACTATCGATCTTCATGATGTGATCGCTGAGAACGATGCTTCAAACTTTGAGGCTCCGGTTCCTGCGGCGATTAGAACCGATTTACCGGCTACCATGATTTTCACCTCGGGGAGCGCCTCGCGGCCCAAAGCCGTGATGCACAGCTACGGCAACCACTATTACAGCGCCCTCGGCTCCAACGACAATATCCCCGTCGGCCCGGGCGATCGCTGGTTGCTCTCGCTGCCGCTTTATCATGTCGGCGGGCTGGCCATTCTCTTTCGCTGTCTGCTGGGAGGGGGAACGGTGGTTCTGCCTAATAGCTCCGAGAGTCTTGCCGCCGTGGTAGAGAACCACCGCATCACGCATCTGTCGGTTGTCTCGACTCAGTTGAGAAAGTTGATTGAGGAAGCCGAGGGGCGGGATATCTCCTGTCTCATGGCAGTTCTCGCGGGCGGCAGCGCGATTTCTTCTAACCTCGTCGACGAATGCCGCCGCCGTGATTTGCCGCTTTACACCTCCTACGGCAATACGGAGGGAGCTTCGCAGATTACGACTATGCCCATGGGGATATCAATAAATCGGTTCAAGACCTCGGGGCGAGCGCTCAACCACCGCGAGATATGTATCGGCGACAATAACGAGATTCTCATAAAAGGGAAGACGCTCGGGCTCGGATACGTTCGCGACCGCGCCGTCGAAGATTTCACCGACAGTGACGGCTGGTTCCATACCGGCGACCTGGGCCGTCTGGACTCCAACGGCTTTCTTTCGGTCCTCGGCCGTCAGGACAATATGTTTGTTTCGGGAGGGGAAAATATCCAGCCGGAGGAAATCGAACGTCTCATCTGCGAGATGCCGGATATCATCGAGGCTGTTGTGGTCCCGAAGCCGGACGAGCAGTACGGTTTTCGCCCGGTTGCGTTCGTACGTTCGGAAAAGGGCGTCGTCCTGAATGCCAATGAAATCATGAACGCCCTGCGCCGGGTTCTGCCCGGATTCAAGATACCCGTCAGGATCTTGCCGTGGCCGGAGAAAATGTCGGCCTCGTCGATGAAAACCGATCGCAAAGTCCTGATGCGATTGGCTGAAAAAAACCGGGAAACCCGGTCAGGCGATTGACTGCAGTCCGTCGTGAATTTTATCCGGCACTGCAATCTTCTGTCCGCCGGCGCGGGCAACCGAAACATGAACGGTTTTGAGTCGCGCCACGGTGTCGCCGTCGCGATCACGGAAAGTGTAACCCAGTACAAACGAAGAGTGCCCGATGTTCTCGGCCTTGAGGCTGATAGTGACTTTGTCGCCGTAAAACAGCGGCTTCTGGTAATCGGCTTCGCTATGGGCGATCAGAACCAGGTAATCGGATTGTCGAATGATGTAGTCGAGACCGCACCCGATCGATTTCATGAAGGCCTCATAGGCGGCGTGTGCCAGCCGTAAATAGTTGGCGAAAAACAGGATACCGGCCGCATCGGTGTCGTGCAGCTTGACGTTGGTCTGAACTTCAAACATTATGTGTACCTCCGGTGTATTTTTCCCAGAGAGAAATGCAACTTATACCCTATATTAGGCGTCACTTGATAGTATGTAAACAACAATGTGGTTAACAACTTCTACTACCGTGCAGGAGACTTCAATGGGACTTAAACTATCGCCGGGCCAGGGGATTCTGTGGATCATAGCAGGACTCGTGGCCGCCGCCACCCTCACCTTAGCCGCCACCGAAATCGGCTCCATTCCACAACGAGAAGAAATCGACGACCAGTACAAATGGCGCGTTGAGGATATCTATGAAACCATCGATGAGTGGGAGGCCGACTTCGCCGTTTTGCAAAGCAATCTCAACGCTTTCGAACCCTATGTCGGGCACCTGGGCGATTCGCCCGAGATGCTCCTGAACTGCCTGAAGCTCTCGGATAGCCTCGGTATTATCGAGGGCAATCTGTGGGTGTATGCCTACCTGAAACTCGACGAGGATAATCGCCAGAGTCAGTACCAGGAGCTCACCGGCCGGATTTCCGCGCTCTATGCCCAGCTTTCGCAGGCCAGCTCCTTCATCGAACCCGAGATCCTGTCCATCGACAAAGAGCGCCTGGAGTTGTTCCGGGCCGATGAACCGGGGCTGAAGGAATACGAATTCTACCTCAACGATCAGATGCGCCGCAAGAACCATATCCTGTCGGCCGAGGAAGAACGCATCCTCGCTCTGGCCGGTCCGGTTACCGGGGCGCCGCGCCAGGTGTTCAACATGATCGAGAACGCCGACCTCAAGCTCGGCCGTGTTCGCGATGCCGAGGGTAATGATATCGACCTGACCTGGGGACGCTATTCGAACATCATGCGCGACACCGATCGCGAACTGCGCAGCCGCGCCAATGACACCGTCCAGGCCTCATATACGCGGTATATCAATGCCCTGTCCTCCACCCTGGGGGCCTCGCTGCAAAAGGATCACTTCCTGGCCACCGCCCGCGGTTACAACAGTTCCCTGGAGTATTCCCTTGATCAGAATAATATCCCGACCTCGGTTTTCCACAACCTGATCGAGACGGTCAATGCGAACCTTGAACCTCTGCACCGCTGGACGGCCCTGCGCAAGAAAGTGCTCGGCTACGACACCCTCTTTACCTATGATCTGTCGGTGCCGTTCCTGCCCGCGAGCGAGAAGGAATTCTCGTGGGAAACCGCCCGCGATGCTATCCTGGCCGGCCTCAAGCCGATGGGTAAGCCGTATCTGAAGGACTTCGAAAAGGGTCTGCACTCCGGGTGGATCGATGTCTTCGAAAACGAGGGCAAGGGCTCCGGCGCCTATAGCTGGGGAACCTATACCTCGCACCCCTATGTCCTGCTCAACTGGTCCGGCAAGCTCGAGGACGTTTTCACGCTCGCCCACGAGATGGGTCACGCTCTCAACAGCTATTACACCAACCAGAACGAGCCTTATGCCTACCATGGCCACTCGCTGTTCACGGCCGAGGTCGCCTCGACCTGCAATGAAGCCGTGCTGATGAAGTACATGCTGTCCCAGGCCCAGACCCGGGAAGAGAAGATAGTTCTGCTAAACTACTACATCGGCCAGATCAAGGGGACTTTCTTCACCCAGGTGATGTTCTCCGAGTTCGAAGAGAAGATCCATGAGCACGTCGACAACGGCGGCGCCGTGTCGGTTGACTGGTTCCGCAAGACGTATCGTGAGATTTTCCAGAAATATAACGGTCCCGATCTTGTCATCGGTCCGGATAATGACATGGGTGGTATGAAAATCTCGCATTTCTATCGCCAGTTCTATGTGTATCAGTACGCCACCTGCTATGCGGCGGCGCAGATGCTGTCGCAGAAGATCCTCGAAGGCGACAAGGCCGCACTTGACGCCTATATGCAGTTTCTGGCCACCGGTTCCTCGAAGTACCCGGTGGACATACTCAAAGATGCCGGTGTCGACATGACCTCGCCGGAGCCGGTCGAGACGACAATTAAGCTGTTCGGCGAACTGGTCGCCGAGATGGAGCGTTTGCTCGACGAAAGCTGAGCTGACAGGTCTCCAGATCGCTTACGACGGCCCGTTGATAGTATCTTCGGGCCGTTTTTATGTCATCTTCCGGCGCCGCGAGGTAACTCGCACACGCCAGTTGAGAGACGTTTTCAATTACGCGAGAATTTCCGCGGATTTGACTTGATTTTCGATCGGAAAGTCTGAAATTAGGGAACCACGTAGGGATGTAACCGTTATTCATGGTAATATCGAAATCAGAGACAGAGAAACGTAACAAAAAAGGAGACACGACTATGATGATATCAGAAAAAGTTGCCGCCAAATTGAATGAGCAGGTATCCAACGAATATGGAGCTTTCTGGCTCTACCAGTCAATGGCCTTCAGGCTTGAGACCATGGGCCTGAAAACGTTTGCGAAGTGGTTTTATGCCCAGGCGGCCGAAGAGCAGGCCCACGCCGTGAAGATGGCCACCTATCTTCTCGACCAGGGCGCCGAGGTCAAGCTCCAGAGCCTGCCCGAACCGAAGTACGATTTTGCTTCCGTCGAAGAGGTTTGCAAGGGCGGACTCGATCACGAGCTCAAGGTTACGGCCCAGATAAACAAACTCATGGACCTTGCCAAGGAAGCCAACGACCACGCCACGCAGTCGTTCCTGGGCTACTTCATCGACGAACAGGTGGAAGAAGTCGCTACGGCCACGGAATTGCTGGAACTGGTCAAAATGGCCCAGACGCCGGGTCAGTTGATGATGCTGGAGAGCCGCATCATGAGTCTTAGGGGAGAAGCCTGATCCAGTTTCCTGGATTAACGATTCTCAAGGCCGCCCATCCGGGGCGGCCTTTTTGTTGTGTGGCATAGAGATATCGAGGATGTCGATCAACCCTGCGACTAACGACACAGGATGACTGCCGTCCGTGTTCAGAAACACCTTGACAACCGCCACTTTTAGATTATAATTTGTTTTAGGAGAATGACTTACGAGAGCGGCCCCGAAGTCTTGCGACCTGGTTGAAAACCGCCCTGACAATTGGTTGTCGCGGCCGACCGGTTTATTCTCGGATGCAATCGCTTTCTGCTTTTTTGTGTTTGCTCCGAGAAGTCTCAGGAGTGTTGTTAAACCAGACCCGTAAGACTTCCGATCTACTCCAACAG
>CAZVUZ010000076.1:0-2523 GCA_964630485.1 uncultured Ignavibacteriales bacterium | reverse complement strand
GGGGAAAATGGACCGGGCTCCTATCTCCTCCTTCTCAGATTATGCATTCAGCGAAGATGAAACAAAAATACTGCTCACCACCGATACGTTCACGTAAGGTCCGTCGGTTATTGCCATCACAACGATGCCCGTACCCGTAATTCTTCAGCAGAGAGGTATGACAACGTGCTAAGCAAAGGACACAACAGGTGACTAACAGAATCGTGATTCTGGTATTGCTGGCGGCGGCGATTATCGTCGCTTCAGGCGGGGTCCAGGCCACCGAATACTATTTGAAACTCCAGATGCCGGATTCCCGGAACCTGGAGACCCTCGGCAAGACTATTTCAATCGACAACGTCCGTGGAAATGAAATTCTGGCCTACGCCAATGACCGGCAGCTGGCGGCCCTGGAGGATCTGGGTTACCAATACGAGATTCTGCCCCATCCGTCCACGCTCGTGGAGGCGGCCATGTCGTCCGACAAAGACCTCCTGAAGGACTGGGACTACTACCCGACTTACAGCGGCTACGTGAGCATGATGAATCAGTTCATCCTCGACTACCCGTCGCTGTGCCGTCTGGATACTATCGGCACCTCGGTAGACGGGCGGCTTCTGATTGCGGTTGTTATCTCCGACAACATTGGCGTCGAGGAGTTTGAGCCGGAGGTGTTCTATACCGGTACCATGCACGGCGACGAGACAACCGGCTACGTGCTGCTCCTGCGGCTGATTGACTACCTGCTTACCAATTACGGCACCGATCCGCAGGCGACCAACATGGTCGACAACATGGAAATCTGGATAAACCCGCTGGCCAACCCCGATGGGACCTATGCCGGAGGGGACAACACCGTCAACGGCGCCACCCGTTACAACGCTAACAGCTATGACCTTAACCGGAATTTCCCTGATCCCCGGGCGGGTCCCAACCCGAACGGTCCGTGGCAGCCCGAGACAATCGCCATGATGGCCCTGGCCGAGGAACAGAGCTTCGTGATCTCAGCCAACTTCCACGGTGGAGCCGAAGTAATCAACTATCCCTGGGATACCTGGGAGCGCCGTCATGCCGACAATGACTGGTGGTATGATGCTTCCAGGGCATACGCCGACTCCGTTCACGCCTATGCGCCCTCGTACTATCTCGATGGCTTCGACGACGGCATTACCAACGGTTACGATTGGTATTCCATCGACGGCGGCCGCCAGGATTACATGAATTATTACCACGGCTGTCGCGAAGTGACGGCGGAAATATCGAACACGAAGTTGCTACCGGCAGGCTCGTTGCCGGCGCATTGGACCTATAACAAAGTATCTCTGCTAAATTATCTTGAAAACGCCCTCTATGGCATCAAGGGCCTGGTCACGGACTCTCTCACAGGAGAGCCGGTCGCGGCTGTCGTGGAACTGGTAGGTCACGATATCGAGAGCGACAGTTCCTATGTTTATACCGATCCCGATGTCGGCGATTACCACCGCATGATCGATGCCGGCACCTACGAAGTGCGCTTCAGCGCCACGGGGTATATTACCAAATCTATCACCGGCGTAAGTGTTTCCGACTACAGTGTCACTTCTCTCGATGTCGAGCTGGCCCCGGTGCCCGACATCCCCCTGATCCAGTTCAGCAGTCAGGATGCCGGCCTCGTTGATCCCGGTGACAATGTCTCGATGTACATCACCCTGCTCAACCAGGGCGGCGGCAATGCCAGCGGTTTGACCGGTGTTCTCAGTACCGAAGATACCCTGGCCACGGTGACCCAGAACACTTCGGCCTATCCCACGATTGTGGCCCTGGGCGGGACCGGGACGTCATACTCGGCCTACCAGGTTTCGATCTCGCCTGACTGCCCGCTCGAGCACCAGGTGAATTTCAAGCTCAATGTCGCCAACGGTACCTACACCGACAGCGTCACTTTCGCCATCGTTGTCGGTCAGAAGGTAGAGGACTTTGAGACGGCCGGGTTCGCGTCATTCCCCTGGCAGATGTCCGGCAACCAGGCCTGGCAGGTGCAGAGCGCGATGGTATACGAGGGCGCCTTCGCGGCCAAATCGGGGCTGATTGGCAACAGCCAGTCGAGTACCATGCAGGTGACACTAAACGGTTTGAATGCCGACGAGATTACGTTTTACTACAAGGTATCCTCCGAGTCGGGTTACGATTACCTCAAGTTCTATGTCGATGGCGCCCAGAAGGGCACCTGGTCCGGTGAGGTAGGCTGGACTCAGGCCAGTTACTTCGTCGGCTCCGGCGACCACACCTTCAAGTGGACTTACAGCAAGGACGGCGGCACAACCGGTGGCAGCGATTGCGCCTGGGTGGATAATATCGTTTTCCCCGGCCAGAGTGAGGACATCGACAACGACGGCGTTCTCAATGCCGCCGACAACTGCCCCGAGGGTTACAACCCCGGCCAGGAGGACGGTGACAGCGACGGCGTCGGCGATATCTGTGACAACTGCATCGCCCTTGGCAATCCCGACCAGACCGATAGTGACGGCGACAATGTCGGGAATGCCTGCGACAATTGTCCTGCTG
>CAZVUZ010000075.1:0-15667 GCA_964630485.1 uncultured Ignavibacteriales bacterium | reverse complement strand
GAGGTTAAATAAAGTAGGACTGAGGAATCTTATTGCTGTTCACAGGGGCTTTAGCCCGGATGGGGACTGTTTGCGCTCTTCGGCATGATCATCGCCAGTTATACCCGGGCGGCGGCCGAATCGATGGGCAAAATCGAAAACTGCGCTGTGGGAATCATGGGCCGGCTGGAGAAATTCATCCTCATCATCGTCGGTTCCATCATCGAGCACTACCTGCCCACCGGCACCTGGCCGCGTGGCGGCTGGCTGGAATTCGCCCTCATCATCGTCGGCGTAACGTCATTCATCACCTCCGTTCAGCGCATGGTTTACACCCGGAAGGTGCTCGGCAACAAGCGCGAAGTCTGACCGTCGAATCATTCATCCTATCCTTAAGAATTACTGGCCTTGAAGGTGACCTGTCGTTATCTTGCGCGCGAATTTGAATGAAGGCGCAGGTGCCCGCAACCTGACGGCATCAGTGAAGCAGTGATGGCAGAATAAAGAAAGAGACGGCTGACAGGATATGATTACCGCCATAGGCAACCCCGTTTACGATTATATCAAGACACAGAAAGTAACCCCCGACGGCCGCGTACTCAGCGGCTGTTCCACCAATGCCGCCCTGGCCCTCGCCAAAATCGGCGAGAAAGTCAGGCTGGTGGGCGCGATCGGCGACGACTACAAAGATCATTTCTCCCGCGAGTTGTCCGCTCTCGGGATCGAGTACAAAATTGTCCCCAGCAAAGAGACTGGCGGGTTTTCGCTGATCTACTACGACGACTTTGGCAACCGCACCCTCGATTTGCTCGGTCGCGCTGCCCCCATCGGCAAAATCGACCCGGCCTGGTATCGCGACTCCGAAGCCGTCCTCATCGGACCTATCCTCGGCGAAGTGTCCTTCGAGAACCTTATCGACATCCGGGAAAACTGCGAGGGTCTGTTTTTCTGCGATCCGCAGGGACTTATCCGGGACGCCGACAAAGACAACCGCATCTTTCACGAGAAGGTCGAAGGCATCGAGGAAATCCTCGGGCTGTTCGACATCGTCAAGCCCAACGAACTCGAGGGACGCATCCTCACCGGTATCGACTGCCGCGAGGACCCATACCATGCCGCCCGCATCATCAAGTCATGGGGCGCCGGCGTGGTGATCGTCACCCTCGCGGAGCTCGGTTCGCTGGTTTATGACGGCAATGAATTCGTTGATATTCCTCCCTTCGGTATCGACCTGCTGGATTCCACCGGCGCCGGGGATACCTACATGGCCGGGTTCACTTTCGAATACCTGAGGACCGGCGGCAATCTCCGCAGAGCGGGGTGTTTCGCATCGTGCACGTCGTCGGTGATGATTGAAAACAGTGGCCCCGATTTCTCCATGACCGAGGGCCAGATTCGCGAACGGCAGGAAAAATTGCTGGCCATGACCGACTTCCGTCTGCCGGTGGGCGTGAACCAATAAACCGGCGGACGCGTTCGTATCGTTAACTAATAGCATAGGAGATCGGTATGGACGGTTCCATTTTTACCAGACGCAAAAGCGGGCGCTCTTATCTCGACATGTCCATCGAACAGGATGTCCTGGAGCGGCTTTTCGAGAGAATACGCTGGTCACCCTCGTGTTCCAACAACCAGCCCTGGCGGATGATCTTCGCGGTGGATAAGGCCCGCAGGGACGCTCTTGCCTCGGCGTTGGCCCGCGGTAACGGCTGGGCGGCAAAGGCGCCGGTGCTGGTGGCGGTGTGTGCCCGCAAGGCCGACGACTACACCCGCGAGGACGATCCCGTCGAATACCATCAGTTCGATTGTGGCCTGGCCACCATGACCTTGCTCCTGGCGGCGGTCGAGGAAGGCCTGATGGGGCATCCCATGGCCGGTTACAGCGCCCCGGCGGTGAAGAAGGCGCTGGATATCCCGGAGGAGTTCCATGTCCTGTGCGTGGTTTCGCTCGGCTACGAAGGTCCCCTGTCGGATCTGGATGAGGCGACCCGAATCAAAGATGAGGCGCCCCGCACACGCAAAAACGTAAATGACATCATAGCCATAGACAGGTTTAGTTTCCAATGAACACAATCGCATACTCGGATTTCGAGAAAGTCGACATAAGGGTGGGCAAGATCATCGAGGTGATCGATTTCGAGCGGGCCCGGACGCCTTCCTACAAGCTGAAAGTCGATTTCGGCCCGGAAATAGGCGTCAAACAGTCCTCGGCCCAGGCCAAAACCGACTACGAGCCTGATCAATTGCTCGGTAAACAATGCCTGGCGGTGGTTAATTTCGAGCCGAAGAACATTGCCGGATTTATGTCCGAGGTGCTGGTTCTGGGCGTACCGCGCGAGGGTGGCGGACTGTCGCTGATTATGCCGAGCCTTCCGGCCGAGACCGGCGGAAGATTGTACTGAGGGGGCGTTCGAAGTCTGTTTACAGTCGAACCGGGACTATTCCTCAGGGGGAGACGAGCACGGTATTGTAGTAACCAACGGCCACGGCGTGGTCTTTGGTGCAAGCCACGCTATGTAGCGGGGCTTCGGTTCCACTGGCTCTGAGGGTCCAGACAACGCCGTCGGGCGACGTCATGATAGTACCCTTACCTCCCACCGCAATGAATCCACAAGGACTCCTGGAAATACGTTTAAGGTACGGCGTGTTTGCCACCATCCGAATCTCCCAGTGATCTCCATCATATGATGTGAATGTACATCCGTAGTAAAGGCCCGATCTGTGAATACACCCCACCGCAATATACTGGTCTCCCGTCCAAATGACGTCGTATGTGTAGTGTCTGTCGGTGAAATCGAGGCGATGATGTGTCCAGCGGTAGTCCTCATCCATAGCTGCGATCGTGGGCACGTCTTGGTAGTGACCAAAGGCGATGACCCTGCCACCATCGCTGCGGAGAGTCTGTAGCGAATCCAGAAAAGTACCTTTACGGCCCGGTGTTTCGCGCCAGCTCAAACCATCTGAAGACACAGCAACATCACCAGTAGGATATATGGCAAGATACTCCCCGCTACGTTGCACCAGCATTTCCGGAATTGCAAAGATGAGCGAATCGTATACTACCGGCAGAGCAGACGATCGTTTCCAGGTAACACCGTCTGTACTTCTCAGAATCATGGGCGATCCGTCGCTGTGTCTTCGAAGTGTGGCGAAAAAGAATTCACCGGCATGCTCAATGTGCTCTGTATCGAAAAGTTCTTGGTAATTGTTGAGAATGTACTCCCATGTGACACCGTCGTTAGATCTGTAGAAGCTTGGAAAGCGCCGCTTGCCAATGAACACACCTTCCGATGCCATGATACCGATGAAGTCGTAATATCTATCCAGCTCCACTACCCGCCAGTCCTTCCCGACCCGGCTCTCGGGGCTGTCGAGGACACCGTCCTCACACCCTCCAAACAACAGCAAGGCCAGAACGCATAACGCCCCCAATAGCAGGTAAATCCTTCGATCCAATTCGCCGATCCTTCTTTTCCGTATGCAATACTCCATTATAGGCCGTTTGCGGGTATTTGTCAAGGCGATGCCCCGCTCGTGGAGCGGTCGGGAAAGGTTTGACTGGCGTCGTCAGGGGGAAACGAGAGTGATGCCGGAAGTGCCGATGACCATAGCCCGGTCGCGGGTTACGGCGATGTTGCGCAGATCCTGGTAGCTTCCGGTGGCGCGGAAGGTCCATACGTTGCCGTCTGGCGAAGTGACAATGGTGCCGTCATTACCGACGGCAATAAGTCGTGAGGGATGCCGGACGATATCGAGCAAAGAGCGCTTGATGCCCAACTCGAGGTCGCTCCAGTTCAAGCCGTCGGGTGAAGTTATTATGCCTCCCCGGGCGATGTTCTGCAACGACTGGCGACCGCAGGCAATGAACCGTTCGCCGTCGAAGATGATAGCTTCCGGTTGCGCTACGGATGTGGCGGAAAGGGGATTCAAGCTCCAGGAACCATGACCGTCGCTGACGGCCGCCATCGCCCGACTGTCAGTGGCGTTGCTGCCCACGGCTACCAGCAATCCGTTTCCGGCGACTACGTCGGTAATGAACCTGCCCGACTCGGGCTCAAGACGCACGACCCAGTTTAAGGCATCCGATGAGGCCATTATCCCTCCGCGGCGGTTAATCGCGAGATACTCTGTGCCGTTATGGATAACCTGAAACGGCGGGCCGCCGATATTGTCCCAGAAGTTCGGCAGGCCGCCCGTGCCTCTGACCCAGTCAATCCCGTTAGACGAGGCCATGAGCAGGGGAGTCCTGTCCCGGAAGCCATTGCCGACGACAAAGAAACGGCCCCCGGCGCGCGAGAGGCTGTACAGGATAAAATCATCGGTGACCAGAGTCGTGTCCCAGGAAACGCCGTCGACCGAGGCGTAAACACGGCCGTAAGGGCTGAGGAGAACAAACAACGAATCCGAAGCCGCAATCCCGATCATCGTATACCTGGGTGTGCTTTCCAGGCGGCGCCAGTCCAGACCGACCTCGACCGGCACACTTTCGACCGACAAATCGGCACAACCAACAAGAGCCAGACCAATCACCAGGATCAGGCCAAAAACCACGGGAATTGTATTCCAGAGATGTCTCATAATCAATATCTAATCGCTTCGGCCGCGCTTCCCGGGTTCTGAGTGTCTTTATGCCTTGATACCGTCAAAGAGGAACGAAATCAAGTAATCTTCCATCTCGCGCCGGGGCGGGCGTTTGCCCAGAAACTGGCGCTGAACCAGGGCACCCATAATGGACGCCGCCATGTGGCCGGTTAACTCCACATCGAAATCCCCGCGGATTTCTCCGGTTTGCTCGCCTCGCCTTATTATCTCAATAACGTAATCATTGAAGTGATGTTCAATGTCAATTCCCTCGAGCGCAACCGCGGCGTGGTGCATGGCGTTGGTGACGAAGAGGTAGAAGCGCTGTTCGGCGACGAAGAGCTTGGAATTGACCACGAGCGCCTGGTACAGGTAAAGAAGGCGGTCGCGGGCCAGGACGGCGTTTTCGCCGCGCCGCAATTCATCCATCCAGCGGGCCAGGTAATCGTCAAAAACCAGAATGGCAAACTCAAGCAAATGGCTCTTGGACGGGAAATACTGAAAGAAAGATCCCTTGGATATGCCGCACTCGACACAGAGCCGGTCCACGGCAAGGCCGTCGTAACCGTATTCACCGAAAAGGCGTATAGCTCCCTGGTAGACCTGCCGTTTTTTGTCGGTCGGCAGGCGCCGGAAGGTGTCGGTGACGATACCGCGGCGGGCCAGTTCGGCAACCAGGTTTTCATCAAGCAGGGCCATGGGAATTAAGTCCTTTCGATACGAGGGCCAGCGGCGCACCCCCGGTGTCGAATGTTGTCACGATATGACCGGATAGTCATAATCTATATACTATTATTATATATCTGACCGTTAAAAGCAATTAGAATTTGACTCTTTACCGGTGACACCGTATAAATGCTCGCAGTATAATTAACAGGCGATTGTCGCCAGCATACGAAAGGAATCAAAGCCATGGGTAAACTTCGCGTTGCCATCATCGGCGTCGGCAACTGCGCCTCATCACTGGTGCAGGGAGTCGAATTTTACAAGAAGGCCAAGGATGACGATGATATCCCCGGTCTCATGCACGTCAATCTCGGCGGTTATCACATCCGCGACATCGAGTTCTCAGCCGCCATCGATATCGACAAGAACAAGGTCGGCAAGGATCTCTCCGAGGCCATCTACACCTGGCCGAACAACACCTACAAATTCTGCAAGGTGCCGAAAACCGGCATCAAGGTTCAGCGAGGTATGACGCACGACGGCCTGGGGCATTACCTGTCACAGATCATAGAGAAGGCTCCGGGCGACACCGTTGACCTGGTCAAGCTTCTCAAAGACACTAAGACCGATGTCGTGGTCAACTACCTGCCGGTGGGTTCGGAAGAGGCCACCAAGTGGTATGTCGAGCAGATCCTCGACGCCGGCTGTGGCTTCGTCAATTGCATCCCGGTCTTTATTGCCCGCGAAGACTATTGGCAGAAGCGTTTCAAAGAGCGCGGCCTGCCCGTAATCGGCGACGACATCAAGTCGCAGGTGGGCGCGACCATCTCCCACCGCGTTCTGACCCGCTTGTTTTTGGAGCGGGGCGTCAGGCTCGACCGCACGAGCCAGCTCAACGTCGGCGGCAACACCGACTTCTTGAATATGCTCGAACGCTCGCGCCTGGAATCGAAGAAGATCTCCAAGACCAACGCCGTCACGAGCCAGCTCAACTACAAGATCGAGCCGAAGAACATTCACATCGGCCCGTCCGACTATGTCGAGTGGCTTGATGATCGCAAGTGGGCTTATATTCGCATGGAAGGCACGACTTTCGGCAATGTCCCGCTCAATATCGAGATGAAGCTCGAGGTCTGGGATAGCCCCAACTCGGCCGGCGTCGTGATCGACGCCGTGCGCTGCTGCAAACTGGCCCTGGACAACGGCCTGTCCGGCGCCCTGATCGGGCCGTCGTCGTACTTCAAGAAGTCGCCGCCGGTGCAGTATACCGATGATGAGGCCCGGCGCCTGACCGAGGAATTCATTACCAAATACGGCTGGAAACAGACGACTACCCGGGTCAAACAGACTCGCACCCGCGTTGCCGCCAAAACCGCCAAGCCGAAGAAACCGGCCGTAAAGAAGACGGCATCGGCGAAAACCACGAAGACTGCGGCCAAAAAACGGGTCGTGAAAAAGAAAAAATAGTTTTTCGTGAGTCTTGATTTGCCTAAGTTGACCGGCGATAGTAATATCGCCGGTTTTTTCATTTAAGGCTTCAGGTGGAACGATAGCAATGACGCCAACCAAGAGAGGATCACTGGTTACCTTCGAAGGGATTGACGGCTGCGGTAAGACGACGCAGATCAACCTTACCTGTAAGTTACTCGAGAAGTGTGGTTATCAGGTCAAGATGCTCCGCGAACCCGGGTCCACGAAGACCGCCGAACGGATACGGAAAATCGTCCTTGATCGCCGTTTGACGGTTCACCCGACGACGGAATTATTGCTCTATGAGGCCGCCCGGGCGGAACTGACGGAGGCCGAGATCGCCCCTTTGCTAAAGCGCGGGGTTACCGTGCTATGCGACCGTTTCTATGACAGTACCACTGCCTACCAGGGGTACGGGCGGCGGCTCGATATCAAGACGGTGCGCTTTTTACACAAGGTTGCGGTCGGTGAGATTGTGCCGGGCCTGACGATATTGCTCGATGTTGACCTGAAGACTGCCGCCGCACGGCGGCGGGGCAACCCGGACCGCCTGGAATTGCAGTCGGCCGCCTTCTTCAACCGGGTGCGTCGCGGTTTCCTGGAGATCGCGCGCAAGGAGCGGCGACGGGTGAAGGTGGTCGATGCCACCCAGCCCATTGAGGATGTCTTCCGCGACGTACGAAAGTATCTCGCCCGAAAGTTTGATCTCAAATGAATCAGAGTGCTCCCTTTGACCGGCATTCGGTTCTCTTGGCCCTCGTTCTGCTATGCCTGATTTGCGTTATTTGCGGTGGGATGGGAGTGTATGTTCTCTCGGACCCGGGTATCGAGATGTCCGTAGCCCTGGTCCGGTCGCTGGAGCACATCGAGAACTACTATGTCGACAGTGTCGGTCGGGAGCAGCTGGTCGGTGTTGCCCGTCGTGGCATGATCGAGCGGCTCGATCGCTTCTCCGGTTATGTTACGTCCGATCATTTTGACGAGATGGACCGCCAGCAATCCGGCCGCTACAGTGGTATTGGCATCTCGATCGTTCGCCATGAAGACGGCCTGTTAATTATGGCGGTGAGGGAAGGTGGCCCGGCCCACGAGGTCGGTTTACTGACCGGGGATGTTATTCTGGCCGCCGATAGCGTTTCTTTGGAGGGATTGAGTGCCTCCGAGGCCTCGAATCACTTGCGCGGTGAGGAAGGCACGGCCGTGACGCTCACGATTTACCGACCGGTGCCGCCGGATACACTCGAGGTGAAGGTCACCCGGCAAGACATCACTTATCAGCACATCCCCTATGCCGGCTACACTCCAGACAGTCTCGTTTATATACGGCTTCTGGATTTCGACCCGGGCGCCTCGGACGATCTCAGGGCGGCCCTGGATTCCCTGGTGATCGCGCCGTCATCACCGCCACGAGGTCTTATCCTCGATCTCAGGGGAAACCCTGGCGGACTCTTTTATGAAGCCTATCGCACCGCCGACCTGTTTCTGGACGAAGGGACCTTCATTGTCGGCACCAACGGCCGTTCGCGGTGGCATGATGCCGATTTTCGCGCCGACGGTGACGATGTCATAGGTGGCCTGCCCATGGCCGTTCTTGTCGACGGCGGTTCGGCGTCCTCGTCGGAAATAGTCGCCGGCGCCCTCCAGCAGGCCGGCCGGGCGATACTGGTGGGGGACACAACTTTCGGCAAGGGACTGGTCCAGGGATATGTGCGCTTCGCCGACGGTGACGGCCTGAGGTTGACCATCTCGCGGTACTTTCTCGACGGCGAAATTTACCTTAACGACTTCGATTCCACCCTGAACGAAATAGGCCACGGCCTGGTGCCGGACAATTTCTACCGATTCGAGGAGTATCAGGATTTCCCCCTGGCCCTCGAGCGTTCGTTGCTATTGCAGCGGTTTGCTATGCTGCACCAGGAAGAAATCGTCGCCGAGGTCGATGAGGGCCTTCTCGATGTAAGCTGGGTGGATCGCTTTGGCCGGTTCACCGAAGAGCAGGAACTGGATTATCGTTCGGAGACCATGGATCGGGTCGAGCTAGTGGAGTATTTTGCAGTCGAAGATCAGGTGTCGGCGCGGGTGTCGCGTCTGGTGACCGAAGTCGCGGGTCTGTGCCGCAGGTCCGACCGGGCCGCTCATCTGCGCTTCTCCGATTATATCCTGAGGCGGCTGGGACAAATAGCCTACGAACGAGAGTTTTCGGTTTACGAAGCCTATGATCGGATTGTGGTGCCACAAAGACCGGATATTGACTTTGCCACCCGGGTACTTCTGGATCCAGCGACGAACTGATCCCTGAATGAAGATTCGGCAACCCGGGACGGCGCGTTTATTTCTCGCCGACTTTACACCGGTGCGCACAAACTTGAACAAGAACCCGGCAGGAGTGTTTAAGACGCAATGAATACAGCAGTCTTTTGTGATTTCGACGGTACGATCGCGCGTCGGGACATCGGCTATAATCTCTTTCACCACTTCTCCGGCGGTCGCAATGACGAGTTGCTCCCGGACTGGAAAAGCGGGCGTATGTCCAGCCGGGAAATCCTCCTGCGGGAGGCGGCGATGGTGAAAGCGGCCCCGGAGGAAGTTTACGCCTTTCTTGACCAGTTTGAACTTAATCCGGGTTTTCCCCAATTCGTCCAAAAATGCCGCGAAAGTGAGCTTGATTTGCAGGTCCTCTCGGACGGCATGGGGTTTTATATCGAATACCTCCTGGAGAAGAACAATCTCACCGATTTGACGGTGGTTTCAAACCGGGGAATTCTGGAAAACGGGGGCATAACGATACAGTTTCCTCATGACAATCCGACCTGCGATCGCTGCGGCAACTGCAAGGGTGATCGCATTCGCGAATACCGCCAGGCGCACGAAAAGGGCCTGCAGGCGATATTTATCGGTGATGGTTACTCGGATGCCTGTGCCACAACCGCCGCCGACCTGATTTTTGCCAAAAAAGACCTTGAAGAATACTGCCGCACCAATGATATTGACTACGTCAAATATGACGACTTTTTTGATGTCTCCCGACACCTTGTCGAGCGGGGATACCTGGTCGAATAGGTCCTAAAACTGACTTACGGAGCCCATACATGAGAGCTGTAATAATGGCCGGCGGATTCGGCACCAGACTGAGGCCGCTGACCATAAACCTTCCGAAGCCGATGGTACCCATCGGTAATATTCCGATGATGGAACATGTCGTCGGCCTGCTGGCCGCCAACGGCATTACCCAGGTTACGTCACTGCTTTATTTCCAGGCCGACAAGATACGTGAGCATTTTGGCGACGGATCTGAGTTTGGCGTCCATATGGACTATGCCCAGCCGGACGATGACTTCGGCACCGCCGGTGCGGTTCGCTATGCCCTCGAGTCCATAGACGAGACGGTCCTGGTGATTTCCGGCGACCTGGTAACCGATTTTGACCTTTCCGAAGCCATGGAGTGGCACCGGGAACGGCAGGCAGAGGCAACGATCCTGCTGACCCACATGGAGAACCCGCTGGCCTACGGCATTGTCATTACCGATGAAGAAGGGCACATTGTTCGTTTTCTGGAAAAACCCTCCTGGGGGGAGGCCTTCTCCGATACCATCAACACCGGCATCTACATCCTGGAACCGCCGGCGATAAAACTCATCCCACCAACGACGAATTTCGATTTTTCCCAGAACCTCTTTCCGCTTATGCTCTCGAGAAACATGGGGCTGTACGGTAAGATAATGGGTGGGTACTGGAAGGATGTCGGCAATATCGGCGAGTACCGCCTGGCTCATATGGATTTCTTCGAGGACAATGTCCACCTTGACCTGAAGCGACCGTTTTCACAGGCAAAGGATGCCGTGGTCATTACCGGTGACAACGTTCAGCTCGACAGCACGGTTGAGTTCAGCGGCAAGGTGGTGCTTGGCAATGATGTACAGGTGGGTAAAGGCGCCAAACTGCACAATTGCGTGATCGGTGACCGCAGTCGCGTCGGAGCCGCCTGCGATCTCACCAATTCCGTTGTCTGGCGCGACAACAATATCGGCGAAGAAGCGGTTATGACCAATGTCGTGGTTTGTGACCGCTGTGATGTCGGCCGCAATGTGCAGCTTCTGGACGATGTCATCATCTCTGACGACTGTGTTATCGGGGAATTTGCCACTGTCAAAGCCAACTGCAAAATCTGGCCGGGAAAGACGGTCGACTCCGGCGCTATCGTGTCGTCGTCGATGGTCTGGGGCGAGAAGTGGAACCGCGAGCTGTTTACCAATTCCAAAATAACCGGTCTGGCCCTGACCGAGACCACACCCGAGATGTGTGTCAAGCTCGGCGCCGCTTTCGGCGCCTTTATCGGGCAGGGGAACTCGGTGGTGACCAGCCGCGATGCATCGGATACCTCGCGCCTGCTCAAGCGCGGACTCATCGCCGGTTTGCTGGCGGCCGGGGTGAATGTTTCCGACCTGGAAATGCTCCCCGTGCCGGTTGTCCGTTATGGTCTGCGCCGGGGCGACTACTCCGCAGGGATTTACGTTCGCCACAACCCGCAGGATTATCGCCTGATCGATTTAATTTTCTTTGACGGCTCCGGCCTTGACTTGCCGACGTCGAAATCGAAAAAGGTCGAACGGATGTACTTCGGCGAGGATTTCGAGCGCGCCGCCCTCGACAACATCGGCCACCTCGACATGGAACAGCATGTCCTCGAGGATTACCGGGCGGACTTCATGGATGCTATCGACGGCCAGGTCATCAAACAGGCCGGGTTCAAAATTGTCGTGGACCATTCCAACGGTTCTTCGAGCCAGATTTTCCCGACGCTGTTTTTCAACCTGGGGATTTCGGCGATTGAGCTCAACGCCAACCTCAACCCCCGCAAATTCTCCAGTTCGCCGGAGGAAAACAGCCAGGCCATCGTCCAGCTGTCTTCGATTGTAACGTCCCTGGACTGTGATGCCGGTTTCCTGCTCAACGCGGCCGCGGAAAAGCTGGCCGTCATCGATGAAATGGGCAAGCCCATCGATAGCCAACTGCTGCTTCTGATGGTCACGGACCTTTTCCTGAACACCCACGAGGCCTCGAAGCTGGCCGTGCCGGTCAGCGCATCGATGGGCGTCGAGGAAATCGCCGCCGAACACGAGGTCGAGATCGTCCGCGTTGCCGACGACCACCTGGCCATGATGGAGATCCATCGCCGCGGCGAAGTTGATTTCGTGGGTGGCACCCGCGGCGGTTTTATCTTCCCGGGGTTTCAGATGGGCGCCGACGCCATTTTGACGGCCGTCAAGATACTCGACATGATGGCGCGGACAAAGACCCGCCTGGGGTCTCTGCGCAAGAAGTTCGAGGGCTTCGTCCGCCGCGAAGCTTCCGTGCCGTGTCCCTGGTCCAAGAAGGGGACGGTGATGCGGAAGTTGATCATCGGCTCTGACAACAAACAGCGCCAGTTGATAGACGGCGTGAGGATATTTGAGGATGATGGCTGGGTGCTGGTAACCCCGGATCGCCTGACGGCGGCCTTTAACATCCAGGCCGAGTCCCGCTCGAGAGAAGGGGCCACCAGCCTGGTCGAACGTTACAGCATCATGGTCGAGGAATCCCAGAATGACTAGGATGTAAGATCCGGCGGCTGTATTTCAGCGAACGTAGGCTCTTTTTGATTGATAAAGGCTTCCCGTCGGTATCCCGGCGGGAGGCCGCTTTTTTGTTTGCGCGCATCCGGGCGTTTAAGTGCGAGACAAGCTCTCAAACATTTCTTCGAGCAGTTCGCATTGGCGATGATGCGAATACCTCGCGCATGCATCCTCGGCGGCTTTTTCACCCAATCTTCGAGCCAGGTCACCATCCTGCAACAGCCGCATGAGCGACGACGCCAGACTGTGGGCATCGCGGGGCGGCACCAGCAGGCCGTTCACGCCCTCATCGATGATCTCCACGGTACCCCCGTCGGCGGTACCAATTACAGGCAAGGCGCAGGCCATGGCCTCAATCGTCACCATCCCGTAGGTCTCGGAATGCGAGGTGAGGGTGAATATATCAAGGGCTGCGAAAGCATGCCGGACGTCATCCATAAAGGGTCTGAAGTGAACGAAACCCCTGAGGCCAAGCTCCTCGGCAAGGTTTCGCAACCCGGATGAATATTCGCCGCTGTCGTTGGCCGTCTTGTCCCCGACGATAAGGATGTGCAGGGGGGACCCTTGCCCGTGAACCTCGGCGCAGGCGCGGATGAGGACATCCTGTCCCTTTTTGTCGTCAAGCCGCCCGATGACGCCGGCGATGGGGACCTCCTCGGGAAGCTTCAGCAGTTTTCGCGCTTCAATCCGGTCGGGACGTTTGGCAGTATAATCATCCAGTTCGAGGCCGAAGGGGATGACCCTGATTTTATCTGAATCCAGGTGTGTGTTGGCGGTCAGGCGGCCGGCAAACATCGGCAGGGGGGCCACCCAGGCATCCAGGTGACGGTATTCCCAGGTGTGGAAGGCGTCTTTCTTGTTCCCGCCGACGTGGAGGTGCTGTTGGTGGACGAGCTTGAAAAAACCGCCCGACATCAGCTTCGCCAGGACGGACAGGAAAAGGTCCTTGCCGTAATTGATAAACAGAACACGTACATTATCCCGCTTTATGAATTGGCTCAGGCGCCGGGCATTGACGAGATCGCCGTACTTGAAGGTGGAGGCGAGGTGGACGGTTTTGAGGCCTTGCTTTGCGGCGCGGGTGTAAAGAACCGAGCCCGGCTGTCCATAGAGAACCACCGGCCAGCCCCGATCGCTGAGCCAGGATGCTACCCTCAGGACGTTCATCTCCAGACCGCCCCACGAGGTTGAGGCACACAAGAAGCCTATGGTGAAATCCTGGGTCATAAAACCTCTACAGGAGTTCTTTCATTATGTTGTCCGGGATACTCGAAATGCAAGATAAAGCTAATCGGGCCTGAGTTAGCCGGCCATGCGACCGGCTTGTCGTAATCGGCGGGCGTTCGCTGTCAGCGGCGCCTTTCGGCCGGGCAGCTATTCCACCGGGTCTTCAGCGCTGTTTTCGTCCTGAACCTTCTTGTCCCGCACGATCAGGGCCAGGGGGATAAGGATGACATAGCCGAACACCAGGAGAATCGGGGCCAGGGTAATCGAACCCTGGCCGAGGATAACATAGCCGATAACGATTACGACCAGAGCTACCGCAAAGAGCAGGTAGTTTCTCGGTCCGAACGGCCAGGGAATACTCGACCCGGCCTCTTTGGATGTCTTCTTTATTTTTTGTGCCATAACAATAAGCTTTCAAGAAAACCAAAACCCGTCGGTTGTCAAGGTCTTTTACACGGGTAGGGTGTCAGGAGTTCTCGGTCATGGGCCATAATCCGGCGGCCCATATGAACATCAGCATCTGGCGCACCTCCTCGTCGGCAAAGGTGGCCTCGGTCGCGGCCGACATAAAGAACACCGCCGAGCCAACAATGGCGGCGAGGCAGTAGCGACGTCGATAAAGGAAACGGCCCGGCGAACGCCATCCCCGCCAGAGGTAGCCAAAGAGCGCTATCCAGATTGCCGCGAAGAAAACTGCTCCGGGTATGCCGTAGGTGGCGGCCATGTTTATCAGGTCGTTATGGGCGTGCACGTGCTTGCGGTTGTCGGGTATGTCCGGCGGCAGCAGGGCCTCGTATTCAAAACGGAAATTCCCGGCGCCGACCCCGAACACGGGATTCGCAGAGGTGATTTTAAGGGCGTTATTCCAGATATACAGCCGCCCGCCTTCGTATTGGGTGTTGAGGTCGTTCTCGGTGGCATTGCTGAAGCGGCCGGCCAGCCCCGGCATAACGAACCAGACCGCGACGGCCAGCACCGCCACCGCCGCCAGCATTGAGGCAAAGTACTTTCTGCCGAGAATCAGCCCGGCCACGAGCAAACCGCCGATCATGGCGCCGATGGAGGCCCGGCTGTAGGAGAGGACGGTGACGATAATACCCATGGAGCCCGCCAGGACATACCAGCTTCTGAGATTCCGGCTAACCGTGCGGCCCGCCGCCAGTCCGTAGCCCAGGAGGAATACCGAGGCGGCGGCGTAGTAGTTGCCGAAGGTAAGGCGGTGGGAGAAATTCCCCCGGACGCGGTAACCGTAATCATAGGCCGGCACCAGCTGGCTGTCTCTGAACCAATGTATTCCGGTGAGGTGCTGGATTATGCCATACAGGGATATTATAATTACGCCAAGGGCAAAGGCGCGGATGAGATTTTCGCGATACCGTTCGCGGGCGAACAAGTATATGCCTACCGGTACGATCAGGAAAAGCCACTCCTCCTTCAGCATGAAGAGCGAATCACCCGGAGTCCTTCCCAGCGCCGAAGAAACCACTTCCCACAACACGTAGGCCGCAATCGCAATGTAGAACCACTTGAGAGATGCCGGGAAGGGGTTGTAGCGGGTTACAATGATTATAATTACGAAGGTGATAAGCGTCAGCCCGAATGATATCTGAGCCAGGGCAATCGAAAATGTCGAACCAAAGATGAAGACGGCGAAGAAGAAGAAGAGGGCGTTTTCGAGATAACCGAGGATGCCTTTGTTCATACGACTAAATCGCTTTCGACAAGTTCAACCAGGGAGTGAATGATGAAGATGTGCTCTTCCTGGATTCTCTGGGTCGAGGTGTGTGGGATTACCAGGGAGCGCTCCACCATGCCGGCGATTTCGCCGCCGGTGCCGCCGAGCAGGGCGACTGTCAGGAGGCTGCGCTCATGTGCTGTCTGAATGGCTTTGACCAGGTTCTTGGAGTTGCCCGAGGTGGAAATGGCAAAAAGGAGGTCGCCCTTCTGGCCGAGAGCTTCAACCTGGCGGGCAAATACATTGTCGAAGCCATAGTCGTTGGAGCAGGCGGTCATTACCGAGGGATCGACACATAACGCCAAAGCCGGGAGCGCCTGGCGGTTTCTCTCGGCGGTTAGCCGTACTACCATTTCCGCGGCAAAATGGGAGGCGTCAGCCGCCGACCCGCCGTTGC
>CAZVUZ010000074.1:0-15753 GCA_964630485.1 uncultured Ignavibacteriales bacterium | reverse complement strand
ACAGACAGCTCGACGCCATCGGCGAGTCCGGCGGTGTGGTCGGGGTGACGTTTTGCCGGAGCGATCTGCGGCCCGACGGGGGGTTGGATGTTGACACACCGGCGGAAAGCATTCTAAAGCACATCGACTACATTGTCGATCGGATCGGGATCAATCACATAGCCTTCGGATCGGACTTCGACGGCGCCACCATCCCGTCTGAAGTGGGTGATGTCACCGGTTATCCGAAATTATTCGAGGGCCTGTGCGCGAGGGGATACGACACCCTGTCGTTGCGCAAAATTGCGTACGAAAACTGGGTCAGGGTCCTGCAGGAGGCCTGGAATGAATAGACTTCTACGAAAAACACTCTTCACCGGAGCGACCTCTTGGATTGGTATCTCTACCCGGCGGTAATAGCCGCGGGATTTGCCTGCGGGTTTATCAATACCCTGGCCGGCAGCGGCTCGCTGATAACCCTGCCGTTGCTTATTTTCCTCGGTTTGCCGGCCAATGTCGCCAACGGCACCAACCGGGTGGCGATCGCCCTGCAAAACATCGTGGCCGTCTCCAGTTTCAAACAACAAAAGGTGCTCAGCCTGCGCCGGGGCCTGATCCTGGCCGCGCCGGCCATTGTCGGCGCCATAATCGGTGCCCAGATAGCGGTCAGCCTCAACGAGGAAGTCATGCGGCGCGTTATCGGCGGTCTCATGGCGGTTATGTTCGTAGTTCTGCTGGTGAGGCCGAAACGCTGGCTCGAGGGACGTCCCGGGGCCGAAGACGAGCGCACGAGTGTTCTGCAACTGCTTCTCTTCTTCGGCATTGGCGTCTACGGTGGCTTTATCCAGGCGGGAGTGGGCATTTTCCTGCTCAGCGGGCTGGTCCTCGGGGCGGGATTCGATCTCGTCAGGGCCAACGCCGTCAAGGTCCTGATAATTCTCTGTTTCACCATCTTCGCCCTGGTGATCTTTGTCTATAACGATCAGGTGGAGTGGTTCGTTGGCCTGGTCCTGGCGGTGGGCAATATGCTCGGCGCCTGGGTGGCCTCGCGCATGGCCGTCAAACGCGGCGCGGTTTTCGTCCGCTGGCTGTTGATCGGTGTCGTGATCGTCTCGGCGGTGATCCTGCTCGGCATCGGTGACTTCATTGTCGGCCTCTTCTGAGGAAGTACCCGCAGTGGTTTTAGAATTGACAAACACTTCGTGTGCACGACATTATATGCTCATAGAGACGCGCCCCGGTAATTGCGCACAGGTCGCCGTGGATCCGGCGATCAACGGCGACGAACAGGAGTAAAGACTATGGTTACGGCCCTCATAATGTTCACTACCGAACGCAACAATGTCAACGACGTGGCCGAAAAGCTGGCCGCCATCGATGGCATCAGCGAAGTCTATTCCGTCAGCGGCCGCTACGACCTGGTGGCCATGATACGGGTCAAGTCCAACGATGACGTCGCCCGGCTGGTTACCGATGAACTGACGAAGTTGGAAGGTATCCTATCGACCGAAACCCTCCTGGCCTTCCGAGCCTATTCGCGCCATGATCTGGAGAGCATCTTTTCGATCGGTTTCGAGGAATAGTCCCGACCGGCCGGGCCTCAACCAACGGAGACATCTATGAAATGGGAAAAAGGCAGGTTCTGGATTACCGATGATTCAGCAAAGGTCGATGTCGATTTCTATGAAAAAGCCCTGCGCACCACCTATTGGGCGGCCGAGCGTCCGCGGAGGATAATCGAGCTGGCCATACATACTTCGATTGTTCTCTCCGTCTTTGACGATAAAACGCCTGTTGGCTTCGCGCGCATTGTCTCCGATCGCGCCACCTTCGCCTGGATATGTGACGTCTATATCGATCCCTTATATCGCGGGAAGGGGCTTGGCAAATGGCTAATGGATTGTACCCTCGAGCACCCCTCAACCCATGTGCGCTTGAACCTGCTGGCCACCCGCGATGCGCACGAGCTTTACGAAAAGTACGACTTCGAACGCTATGAGTGCATGGTCCGGCGCAGTTCGGAGTGACGGAAGGGCGCCCAGACTTTAAGGTCGACCCCGACCCGCCTGTGCCCGATACACTTACGCGAACCCTGCGATTTAAAAAACATTGCCAAAACCAGTGAATAATCTTTTCCTTACCGGGTATGACCTTTGAAGGAGAAAATAGCGCGATGCAGACAGATGTCGCCCTGGTTATGGATATCAAAGCTGGTAACAAGATGGCTCTGGCCGAGCTGGTCGAGAGGCACAAGAAATTTGCGTTTCGTGTCGCCCTGGGCCTGGTCGGCAACAAAGATGATGCCCATGATATCTCTCAGGAGGCTTTTCTGCGTGTCTACCGTTCCGCGAAAACGTATGACGCCAATCAGCCGTTCCAACCATGGTTCTACACGATTATCGCCAACCTCAGTCGCACCTGGTTGCGCCGACGCACCCGTCGCGATTACCGGATGGTCGATGTCGATGATGTCAGTTTCCTTCTGGTCGATGACAGCACGCCGGAAAAGGCTGTCATGAAGAAGGAGCTGATCGGGCGGTTGAAGCAGGCCCTGTTGCAACTGGATTTCGATGATCGCGAGATCATCACCCTTCAGCACTTCCGTAATATGTCCTACGAGGAAATCGCCGACCTGTTGCATATCCCCAAGGGCACTGTCATGTCGCGCCTTTACTATGCTCGTAAGAAGCTGGCAACGCTGATGAGGAAGAGTGATGTCTAAGGATGTTCGAGAACTGCTGGCGGGGTACGTCGATGGCGAGTTGTCAGAGGAGGAACGTCAGGCGTTTGAAGATGAACTGGCCCGGAATCCGGAATTGCAGGCCGAACTGAAGGAGTTTCGCAAACTGAAGGAGGTGACCGGCATGGTCAAGTATGCCGATCTTCCCGACGAGGTCTGGGAACACTACTGGGAGTCCATCTATCGCAAACTGGAACGCGGTATTGGCTGGATTCTCTTCTCGATCGGGGCCATCGCCCTGTTGCTGTTCGGCCTCCTGGAAGGCCTGTGGCAACTTTATGCCAATCCAGAAGTGCCACTGATCGTAAAAGGCGGCGTGACCCTCCTGGGTGCCGGTGGCGTTTTTCTACTTGTTTCCTACGGTCGCGAGAGGTTCTTTGCCTACAACCGTGATCGTTACAAAGAGGTAATGAAATGATAATAGTCACCGGTGAATACGTCTTTGGCAAGAAGATCGTAAAGACGCTCGGATTGGTGCGCGGAAATACCATCCGCGCGCGGCATATCGGCCGGGATATTGCCGCCAAGTTTCGCAACATAGTCGGGGGCGAGGTCACTGAATACACCAAATTGATCGCCGAGTCGCGCGAGCAGGCCCTTGATCGAATGGTTGCCGAGGCTGAGGCTAAAGGCGGCAACGCCATTATCATGGTTCGTTTTACGACCTCGGAATGTATGCAGGGAGCCGCGGAGCTGCTGGCCTATGGGACGGCGGTTGTGGTCGAGGACGAATAACCCTGTCCGTCCTTGATGGGGGGCTTTTTCTTTTCAGTCGCGGGGAGTTTTCTAAACAGCCGGTCGCCACACGAGAACAGATTCATCTGTCGGGCAGGGCCAGCATGCGATCCAGTTCAGTATCAATACCTTCAGATTCAAGTCGCATAACGGAAACGATATTTCGTTTCGAATCTCCGGCGACTTTTTCGACGACATAATGGCTGTCGGCCTGCCGGGCAATCTGGTGCAAATGCGTAATCACGATTACCTGTCTGTCAGCGGCGAGGGCGCGCAGTTTCCGGCCGACTTCCACGGCCACGCTACCGCCGATGCCGGCGTCGACTTCGTCAAAGACCATCAGCGTGGGGGAAAGTTTGTGCTGTTTCTGTTCGGCGGACTTGAGAGCCAGCAGCACCCGGGACAGTTCGCCGCCGGAGGCGGTTTTTACCAGGGACCTCGGTGGTTCGCCGGGGTTGGCTGAGAACAAGAAACGAACGCTCTCCAGACCATGCTCGGTCGGGCGAACCGATCGACCGTCGAGGATAACACCATCCTCAATCTCTTCCCGAATGAACTCAATCGTGAACCGCGCCTGGTCGATAGCCAGTTCGCCGAGTTCAGTCACGACCATCTTTTCGAGACGCCGCGAGGCTTTGGCGCGCCGGGCTGAAAGGTCAAGGGCGGCGTCTTTATACTTCTGGTAGCATCGCTCGTGCTCAGCCTCGAGTTCCGCAATAGCGCTGTCGGTGTCGCGACGGGTCTTCAGTCGCTCGTTTATCTCCGTCAGGGTCTCTAATACCGTTTCCTCGGAGCCGCCGTATTTCTTCTTCAACTTGTAGATCTCGTCCAGCCGTATATTGACTTCTTCGACGCGGGCCGGGTCATCGACAATCGATGAGCCGTACAACTCGATCGTCCGCCGGAGATCCTCGAGGCGAAGGGTGAGGTCATACAGCTCACGATTTTGCTCTTCCAGGCCGTGGTCAATGGCCGCCATGCTTTCCAATTCCTTTCGGACGGTCGCCAGCAACAGGGACACCGAGTTGCCGTCACCGCCGAGGGTGTCTTCGACCAGGGCCGAGGAGGCCATGAGCGAGCGGGCGGCATCGAGAATTTTGCGTTCGTCGAGAAGTTCCCGTTCCTCGCCGACCCGCAGATGTGCCCGGTCGATTTCTTCCCTTTGGAACAGCAACAATTCACGTTCCTGTATGAGTTGTTCCCGCCGCGCCCGCAGGCGTCGGAGGTCGTCCGCCGCCGTCCGCCAGAGGTTGTAGAGAGTACCGACCAGGTCGGTCTTCTCTCTCAAACCGGCGAAACGGTCCAGGAAGAGCAGGTGGTTGTCCTCGTTCATCAGCATCTGGGTGGCGTGCTGGCCCAGGATCTCTCCCAAAGGAGCCGTTATCTGTCTCAGGTGTGCAAGAGTCGAGCGGCGGCCGTTGATACTGACCCGGGAATTGCCGTCGGAGGAGAGGGATCGCCGAATCCTGACCCGGTCGCCGTCGAGCCACTCCTCGTGTTCCTTTCGAAACGCCGGCGGCATTGGGGAAATGTCGAACACCGCCTCGACGACGGCGCTTTTGCAACCGTGGCGGATGTATTCGCGCTCGCCGCGCCCGCCGAGAGCGAGGGCGAGGGCGGTCACTATGATAGATTTGCCGGCTCCGGTTTCGCCGGTCAGCACTGACATCCCCGGTTCGAAAGCCAGTTCGGTGCGGTCGACAAGGGCGATGTTTTCTATCTTAAGTTCGGTCAGCATCGAGTCCGAAGCTCCTGAGTTCTTTGAGAAGACGGTCGGCCGCGTCCTGGTCGCCGGCCGCTTCCGCCGCCGCCAGTTCATCTCGCAATCGAGTCCGTATACGGCGGCGCTTGTCGACCACGATCGCCTCCAGGGCCCTTTTGGTCTTGGCTTCTACCTCGTCGGGCTCCCATTCGCGGGAGGCAACCTCGGTGACGAGGGAGATGAATTCCGGGTCCTGCATGCCATCCAGCAGGGCTTTGGCGTCAACCACCCCGCGCGCTTTATACTGGTTGGCCACGGCCGCATACAGACGGGATAGCTCCCGAGAGTCGAGGTCGTCGGGGGAGACGCTTTGCAGGATCGAGTCGATCGATCCGGGATTATTGAAAAGCAGTGAGACGAAATCAAACTCATCCGGGTTATACCGTTTGGGCGGCCGCTTTACCGATGTCTCGGACGTTGCCGGCGGCGCTCCCTCGCGGAGGACACTGACATTGACGCCCAGCACACCGGCCGCTTCTTCGAAAAAGAGGCCGCGGCGGGTCGGGTCGGCGATCTTGTAGCCAAGGGCGGCAAGTTCCTTGACCAGTTTTTCCTTGCCGATTATACCCATCGAAGAAACGTCCAGCGACCTGACCCGGTAAGGAATAAAGCCCTGGGCGTTGCCCTGCAGTTCATCGATTTTGTCGAACCCGTACTTATTGGCGACGGAATCCGGGTCCTCACCCTCGGGCGGCACCATCACCTTAACTTCCAGACCGGCATCGTAAAGGGCGTCGACGCTTCTTGCGGCGGCATTCTGTCCGGCCGAGTCGGCATCGAAGAACAGGTAAACGTCTTCAGCAAACCGGGCCAGAAGACGGGCCTGCTGGGGCGTGAAGGCGGTGCCGGAGGACGCCACCACGTTCCTGACCCCTATCTGCCACAGCGAAATGACGTCAAAATACCCCTCCACGATAATGGCGGCATTGGCCTCCCGGATAGCATCCTTGGCGAAATTCAGGTTGTAAAGGCCGTTACCCTTGACATAGAGCGGCGTCTCGGGCGAGTTGACGTATTTGGCCGCTTCGCCCTTTTTTAATGTGCGGCCGCCGAAGGCGATCGGCTTCTGGCTCAGGTTGAAAATGGGAATCATCAGGCGTTGTCGAAAACGATCGAAGTAGTTGGCCTTCTGCTCCGATTTGAGAGCCAGGCCCGACTGCAGCAAATCATCGGGTGTCAGATCCCGGCTTGAGGCATAATTTATGAGCCCGTCCCATTGTTCACCAGCCAGTCCCAGCTGGAAGTATTCGATAGCTTCGGCCGATATGTTGCGGCGTCCCTTGAGATAGCTCTCCAGGACAGAATGGTAGCGGGAGAGCCGCAGGGTCTTGCTGAAATACTCAAGGGCCACCTGGTTGGCATAGGCGATCTTCTCGCGCAACTCGCGTCTGAAATCGGATTGGCGGTCCTCCGGAATGGTTATGTTCGACCGGCGTGCCAGGTGTTTCACGGCATCGACGAAACTCATCCCTTCATGTTCGATGAGAAAAGTGAAAACATTGCCGCCTTTGCCGCAACCGAAGCAGTGGAAAATCTGCTTGTCGGGCGAGACGCTGAAGGATGGTGTTTTCTCGGTATGAAAAGGGCAGAGGCCGAGATAGTTGCGGCCGCGTTTCTTGAGGCGAACGTATTCCCCGACGACCTGCACGATATCGCTGGCCTGTCGAACCTGGTCTATGGTATCGTCGGGAATCATGCTATCTCTTCAGTTTGACGATGGTTACACCGGCGCCGCCTTCGTTCCAGTTGCCCAGCCTCAGGGACGCCACCTCGGCATGGCCGTTTAGATAGTCGGTCAATTTGCGTCTCAGGGCCCCGGTACCCTTGCCGTGGACAACGTAGATCTGTCCCAAACCCGCCACAATGGCCCGGTCGATGAATTTCTCGAGGCTGTCGATGGCCTCGTCACCGGTCATCCCGCGCAGGTGGATTTCGGGGCTGATATCCTCGTCGGAAGAGAACGAGGTAGAGGATCTTTGTAGCTTCGGTGCGAGCGGACCATCGATTTTTCGCAAATCCCGCAGGGCCGCGGTCGTCGTGATATTGCCCACCCGCACGCGCGCCCTGTCGTTACCCATCAGCGAGTCGATCTCACCGTCCTTGTTAAGCGATAGCAACGTGACTCTGTCACCGACCTCAAAGACGGAGCTGTCTGCCACCCGTGGTTTTTTCTTGCTCCGCCTTTTGCCGAGGCCTTCCTCACGTCCCTTCAGTTGGTGGTGGAACTCCTTGACGGCATCTTTGGATGCCTGGGATTTGCGAATATCCGCTACGAGCTTTTCGATATCGCGGCGGGTTTGCGCCAGGTATTCGGTGGTCTCGTCGAGTTCCGTGCGTTTTTTCGTCTCGACATCGGTCTCGAGTTCGTGGAGCTTCGTCTCGTATTCACTCTGTTGCTGTTTCACCTTTTCAAGGCGATTGGAGAGATTTTTGCGGTCCTCCTTGACATGGGCCAGCTCGGTTTCGAGAGACGCAATCAAGTCACTCAGTGATTTTTCGCCGGTGCCGATGATCTGGGAGGCGCGCTCGCATATTGACCGGGGCATCCCCAGACGGCCGGCTATCTCGACGGCGAATGAAGATCCGGGGAGGCCGAGAAGCAGGCGGTAGGTGGGCGCAAGGGTCTCGCGGTCGAACTCAAGGGAGGCGTTCTCGATCTCGGGATGGTCCATCGCCAGCGTCTTGAGTTGCGAGTAGTGAGTGGTGGCGATCATGCGGCTTTTACTGCCGATGGCGTGGAGAATTATGGCCTCGGCCAGGGCCGCGCCTTCGCGGGGATCCGTACCGGCACCGATCTCGTCAAGAAGGAGCAATGTGGTCGGGGAGGCGTTCTCCAGCCCCCGGATGATATTCTTTATATGCGATGAAAATGTCGAGAGTGAAAGCTCGATAGATTGCTCATCACCGATGTCGGCATGGATGGTGCTGAAAAGTCCGACTACCGATTTGTCGCCGGCCGATATGTGAAGCCCGGACATGGCCATCAGTATCGAAAGGCCGATGGTTTTGAGCGAAATCGTTTTGCCGCCCGTATTGGGGCCGGTTACCAGAACCACCGAGCGGTTCTGGTCCAGACCTATGGTGGTCGGCACGACCGATTCAATGCCGCCGCTTTGCATAATCAGTAGAGGATGGCGGGCATCGATGAGATTGAAGGCGGCATCATCGGTGATACCCGGCCGTTGACCGTGGATTTCATTGCCGAAAATAGCGCAGGCGTGGATGCGGTCGAGGCGCCCGATGAGACGGATATTTTCCAGGAGCGGCTCCGAGCGGCGGGCGATCTCCTGCGTCAGGGCGCGCAATATGCGGTCTATTTCAAGCCGCTCTTCCTGCATTAGCAGGTGAATACGGTTATTGAGTTCCACCGTCTGGTTGGGCTCGACGAAAAGTGTGGCCCCGGATTGACTGCGATCGTGCAGGATGCCGAGGTTGTTGCTGAATTCGCTGGACGGCACCGGGATTACGAAGCGGTCGTTACGCTGGGTGATGACATCGTCCTGCCAGCCGGGCCGCTTGGTTCGCTCTGAGAGGATACTGTCGAGGCGAGCAATGATCTTCCTCCGGCTCTCGTGCAGATCGGCGCGTAGCCCTTTGAGCTTGGACGAAGCGTTGTCCCGGATATTGCCGTCCTCATCGACTACCTTGCGGATCTGGTCGCGAAGTTCCGGGAAGGCTCGGATCTGCCGCAAGTAACGGTCGATCTCGCCGATGTTCTCGCGGTTCTCTTTTTCGTAATTGTGGAAGCCGATCGATATGGCCACGAGTTCTTCGATTTTAAGCATATCGAGCGGATCGAGAAACATCCCCTCGACCTGCGATTCCCGGAGATACTCGCCGCAGTCTTCTTCCATCCGGTAGAGGGGGAAGGCGGTGCCGAAATTGATGATATCACGCATTTGCGATATCTCATCGAGACTGCTGTTGATCAGGTCCGGGTCGGCCATCGGCGCGATACCGGCCACCTCGCCCTTGCCGTAGACCGTCAGGCACTTGCCGGCGATGAGGTCAACTATCTTGGGAAACTCGAGCGTTTCTGTCGTGTGTTTATCAATCATAATTTCGCAAAAAGTCAGGACAACAAAAAGAGCCGACCAGCGGCCGGCTCTAATATAAGAACATCAGGATGAAATCAAAGTACTTTAGCTTCCCTCGGTGCCTACCTGGAAGTATTGCTCCATCTGGTAAAGGGCGCGATGAACCTCGACCTTGTATTCGTCCAGGTCATCCGATTTCCCACCGGACTCATTCGGGGCCACCAGCAAAGTCTTCTCCATCTGGCCCATGAAACTCTGATTGTTGGGATGCAGTTTGGATGTTCCCTCAAACATCAGCGGAACCGTCTTGGCGATGGTCGGGCCGAAGAACGAAGCATCAAAGGAGGTATAGAAGGCGTCGGGCATCGGCAACAGGAACACGAGGAAGGTCAAGAAGCCGACCGCCACCCAGCCGCGGAGAAATCCGACCAGAGCACCGCCCAATTGATCTTTCTTGCCGGTTTGTTTGATGTTGGCCACTTTGTAGAATATGAGCCCCAGCAACTTGAAGGCCGCATAGCATATGGCCAGCAGGGCCACGAAGGCCAGAACCGCCGAGGTCAGGGGAGAGCCGCCGACCTGCTCGTAAACCCAGACCGCAAAATTATCGATATAATTCACCGACACGATAACAGCCACGAAAAACACGGCGAAGGCCATCAGCTCACGAATGAGCCCCTTCTTCGATCCGATAATCACCATAGACAACAGCAACACGATCAACAGTGCGTCGATCCAATTCATATATATCACTCCTTTGAGTGGATTGGTCTTTTCCTGATTAAATATAGGCGATTGTTAAATTACTTGGCAAGAACTTCCATGACCAGCTTATTTACCAGCTTGCCATCGGCTTTGCCCTTGAGCTGGGGCATGACGACCTTCATCACGTCCCCGATTTGCCGGGGTGACTCTGCGCCCGTTTCGGCCACGGCCGCCAGTATTATCTCTCTTATCTTCTCTTCACCAAGCGGTTGGGGGAGATAGGCGTTTATCAGATCGAGTTCGAATTGCTCTTTTTTGACAAGGTCGGCCCGATCGCCTTTGGCAAATTGCTCGATCGAATCGCGGCGCCTCTTGGCCGCCGAAGAGAGGACCTGAATTACATCCTCGTCGGTCAGGTCATCGCCCTTTTCGATACGGCGATACTTGAGGTCAGATTTAAGGCCCCGAAGCACGGTGACACGTTGCTTCTCACCGGCTTTCAGGGCCTCAATAGTTTCTCGATCAATTTGATCAATGAGAGACATATATTCTCTAATGCTTGTCTCTGAATTTCATTCTTCTGGCTTTACGTCTGGCAGCGGCCAGTTTACGTTTTTTGGCTTCAGAAGGTTTTTCGTAGTGCTGATGCTTCTTTATATCAGTTAAAATTCCTGCCTTTTCGCAGAACTTGTTGAAACGACGAAGGGCTCTTTCGAAAGATTCATCATCACGGACTTTGACACCCGTCAAACAGCGACACCCCCCCTCGCTCCACTGATAGAAGTTGTAACCACAATTCTCATAATAACCAAGTTATGCACAAAAGCTCGTTAATGTCAACTCATTTTATGTCAAACGAATAGTCCGGCTCCGGAGTTCCTCTGCGGGTAATATTAAACAACTTCTTTCCCACTATTGGAATCAGCTAATCGATAAAAACGAGCTTCTCTTTACCTCGGTTGCTGAGAAAGTGATAGTGAATATGGTCGATTTCCTGCCCCAGGCCGTTGTTGATCCGAAGCTGGAAATGATCTTCAATCCCCAATTTCTCGGCCACCAGCTTAGCCGTACGGTCCAGTATGGCCAGCGTCTCCGGCGGTGTCCGGTAAAAATCGATAGTTTCGGTCTTTGGGATTAGTAGCAGGTGTACCGGGGCCTGCGGGCGATGGTCGGCGATAACAATTACCTCATCGTCTTCATAGAATATCTTCGCCGGTAAATCTCGGCTCATTACTCGCGTAAAAATTGACGCCATGGCCAAATACCTCATTCCTTTTCGTTTCCCACACGCCCGGAAATCAACTAAATCGGGCCCGCCGGTTCAAGGAAAAAGGTGCCGCAGATGTCGCTGTTGGCCAATCTCATTCTTGCCAAGCGTTTCAAGATTTGTTATTGTTTAAGTTCAGTGTCTGCGGTGGTGGTAATTATTTCGAGAGGATGACTATTTCCCCGGCCGGGGCGCTGTCTGCACTTTTGAAAAAAGACGATTACGATATTCAAGGAGATTCCACTCATGTCCGGTCATTCAAAATGGGCGACAATCAAAAGGAAGAAGGGCAAGCTTGACGCCGAGCGCGGTAAGGCGTTTACCCGGCACATCAAGGAGATAACCATTGCGGCTCGCGAAGGTGGCGGTGACCTTGAGGGAAACCCGCGTTTGCGCACGGCCGTGGCGGCCGCCAAAGCGTCAAATATGCCCGCCGACAATATCAAACGGGCTATCATGAAGGGCACCGGAGACCTTCCCGGCGTCACCTACGAGTCTCTTACCTATGAGGGCTACGGCCCCGGCGGGGTGGCCATTTACATGGAAGTGCTCACCGACAACAAGAATCGTTGCGTTTCGGAAGTGCGCCATGTGCTGTCGAAGTACGGTGGTAATCTCGGCTCCAGCGGTTGCGTAGCCTGGATGTTCGAGAAACAGGGCATCATTACCATCGAAATGGACGCTGCTGACGAGGACACGGTGATGGAAGTGGCCATGGAAGCCGGTGCCGAGGACATCAAGACCGAATCGGGGTCATTCGAAATCATTACCAGGCCCGAAGACATCGACACCGTCAGGTCGGCCATCGAAGCCAAAGGAATCGCCATGGTTGCCGCCGAGGTGACGATGAGTCCCAAGGATTCGGTCAAGCTGGAGAAGGAATCGCAGGCCAACTCGATGCTGAAGGTTTACGAATTGCTCGAGGACCTCGACGATGTTCAGAAACTCTATGCGAACTTCGACATCGACGACGAGCTTCTGGAGAAACTGATCTAGGCGGTGATTTCGCCGGCCTTGAAAAACATAGAAGGGTTGCTGTTCGATCTCGACGGCGTCATGTACGTCGGCTCGGCAGCAATCCCCGGGGCGGCCGAGGCCATCCGAGCCCTGAAGGAAAAGGGGCTGCCTCTTCGGTATACTACCAATACAACCGTCCTTTCCAACGCCTCTCTTATAAAGAAGCTCCAGGCGCTCGATCTGCCAATTGCCTCTTCGGAAGTTTTCGGGGCCATCTCCGCGGCCCAGGCGTTTCTGCGCGAGCAGGGGAAGTCGCGCTGTCACTTCCTGTTGACAAATGACCCGCTAGGTGATTTCACGGAATTCGAGCAAACAAAGGATAATCCGGACTTCATCGTCATCGGCGATGTTTGCAAGGCCTGGAGTTATGACCTCATGCACGAATGTTTCCGAATGATCATGGCCGGCGCCGAAATGGTGGCTTTGCACAAAGGACGCTACTGGCAAACGGAAACCGGCCTGCAAATGGACATCGGCGCTTTTGTGGCCGGTCTCGAATACGTTACCGGAAAAACGGCGACCGTAGTTGGTAAACCCTCAAAATCATTCTTCCAACTGGCTCTGAATCATCTGGGCCTGCCGCCCGAGAAGGTGGCCATGGTCGGTGACGATGTCATCTCCGATATCGGCGGTGCCCAGGCCGCCGGGATGTGCGGTATCCTTGTTAAAACCGGCAAGTACCGGCCCGAGGCCGTCGAGCGCTCCGGGGTTACACCGGACCTCATCGTCGAATCCGTCGCCAGCTTGCCAGACATTCTTTAGTCATTCCTCACTCAATCGCTCTTGTCTGCATCGTTCCGAAACCTTTTGGCTTGACATGGCGTTAATACTTTGTAATACTGAGTTGGCGTCATCATATACAAGTAGCAATGGAGGTAAACGGTGGCAGGCAGGAAAGGCAAATCGGAGATAGTCACCTTCAAGGTGGACGAGACTCTGCTGGAAGCCATGCGCGGCATTCCCAACCGCTCCGACTTCATCCGTCAGGCCGTGGAAGCGGCCCTGGACAGCTCGTGTCCGCTGTGCAAGGGAACCGGCGTTCTGACGCCCAAGCAGAGGGAGCACTGGGAGTCCTTTGCTGCCAGTCATGCCATACAGGAATGCGACGAGTGCCATGAATTCCACCTGGTGTGCATGAACCGCTCGGAAGCTTCGGGCGCAACACGGGGCAAGGGCAAATGAGTCCCGCCGTGGTTCTACAGCCAGTCTCGGTACGAGTCAACTTGCGGGGTGTTCTTTTACTCCTGGGGCTGACGGCTATCATCGTGTTGGCCGGGTTCGGTGGTGCGTGGGCGGACGATAAGGTATCGGTCACAGTCAGTATTCTGCCGCAGGCCTACATGGTTGAACGTGTCGGTGGCGATCACGTCAGCGTGCAGGTGATGGTTGGTCCGGGCCAGTCTCCGGCAACCTATGAACCTTCGCCAAAGCAAATGGTGATGCTTGGGAACAGCGTGCTATACTTTCGTCTCGGGCTTCCGTTTGAAGACCGGCTGATGGGCAAGATCGAACGTACCCAGAGTGACCTGAGCATTGTTGATCTTCGCCGGGGGCTTGAAATGGCGAAACCCGCAGGTGACGAGGGTGATCATCACGACCACGATCATGGCGAACTTGATCCGCACACGTGGCTAGACCCGAATCTCGCCATGATTATGGCGGACACGATTTGCAGCCGCCTGAAAGCGGCCTTTCCACAGCACGCCGTCGATTTTGATCACAACCTCGAGAGCTTTATCGCGGACCTGCACGATGTTGATTCGACGATAGCAGAAACCCTCGCGCCGTTTGGTGGCCGCAGTTTCTATGTCTTTCACCCGGCTTTCGGGTATTTCGGCCGGGCCTACGGATTGATCCAGGTGCCGATAGAGATTGACGGCAAGGAGCCGGGAGCGCGCCGCATGGCCGAGATTATCGAACAGGCCCGCGCCGAGGGCGTGAATATAATCTTCGTACAGCCCCAGTTCTCAAAAAGTGACGCCCGCGCTGTTGCCGCCGCGATTGACGGGGCGGTGGTGCCGATGGATCCCCTGGCGAAAGACTATCTGCAAAATCTGAGAAATATGGCCGCGACTCTGGCCGAGAGACTAACCCCCGCATCGCGCGAGGAGGGGAGACCATGAGCGATCAGGAAGTTGTACGGTTGCACGATGTATCGTTCGCGTACAACGGCGAGACCGTGCTCGAAAATGTCAACCTGACCATTGAGCACAAGGATTTTGCATGGATCGTCGGTCCCAACGGCGGCGGCAAAACGACCCTTTTGAATATCATGCTGGGTTTGTTAAAACCGTCTAAGGGTACTGTGCGGGTTTTCGGGCGCACGCCGCAGGAGGCCCGGCCACGCATCGGTTATATGCCGCAGCAGGTGTCGCTCGATATGAGTTTTCCTGCCAATGTTCTGGATATTGTCCTGATGGGTCGGTTGGGCGGCTCACCGAGGGCCGGATTCTTCAGAACTGCCGACAAAGACGCCGCCCGCGAGGCGCTGGCCATGGTTGGGCTGTCGGGTTTCGATCGCCGGGCGCTCTCAGAACTTTCGGGCGGTCAACAGCGCCGCCTCTTCATCGCCCGGGCGCTGTCCTGCCGACCGGACCTGCTCCTTCTCGACGAACCCACCGCCAACCTCGATCTCCAGGTCCAGCGTGAGTTGTACATCCTCCTCGAGAAGCTAAACAGCCATCTGACCATTGTCATGGTTTCCCATGATCCGGCCTTTGTCTCTGAGTTCGTCAAGCAGGTCGTATGTGTCAAAAAGACGGTGGATGTCCACCCGACAGGGGATACCTGCGGCGATATCTTGGGCGAACTTTACGGCGAGGGGGAGATGCGCATCGTGCGGCATGACCGCCATTTCGAGCGTGGGGGCGACCATGATTGAGTTCTTTTCGGCCGTGACTCGGCATGCATTTTTACAGAACGCCCTGTTCGCCGGACTTCTGGCCAGTGTCGCCTGCGGTGTTGTGGGAAGCTACGTCGTTGCCCGGCGCATCTCCTATATAGCCGGAGGTATCGCCCACAGTGTCCTGGGGGGAATGGGCATAGCCTATTACCTTTCCGTCGTCCATGAATTATCATGGTTGAAGCCCCTCCACGGCGCCGTCGTCGCGGCCCTGGCGGCGGCGGTTACTATCGGGTGGGTGACCCTGCGGGCGCGGGAGCGTGAGGATACCGTCATCGGTGCTATCTGGGCTATCGGTATGGCTGTCGGCATCATCTTCATCTCGCAGACACCCGGCTACAATCAGGAATTGATGTCCTACCTGTTCGGCAATATCCTGATGGTGTCCACCGGGGAGCTGTGGTTGATCGTGCTTCTCGATTTCTTCGTAATCGCAGGGGCCTTCATCTTCTACAACCAATTCCTCGCCGTCTGTTTCGATGAGAGTTTTGCCAGGGTGCGAGGGATAAACGTGCAGTTCTACTATTTGCTGTTGCTGGTGCTGATTGCCCTGACGGTGGTGATACTCGTGACGGTGGTGGGGCTGGTGATGGTGATTGCCCTGCTGAC
>CAZVUZ010000073.1:14437-15787 GCA_964630485.1 uncultured Ignavibacteriales bacterium | reverse complement strand
TCGCGTTATGCTGACTCTAAGGTCGGCGCGGGCCGCAAGTACCTGGTTGAGTATTCTTCGCCCAATATAGCCAAACCGTTCGGTGTGGGGCACCTTCGCACCACCGTCATCGGTAATTCACTGCGCCGGATATACAAGAAGCTCGGCTACGATGTGGTCGGCATCAATTTCCTTGGAGACTGGGGAACGCAGTTCGGGAAAATGATCGTAGCCTACCGCAAATGGGGCAAGGATCTCGAACTGGATAACCACGCCGTCAAAGGCCTCCTGGAATTGTACGTGCGATTTCACGCCGAGGCTGAGAACGATGAGTCGCTCAATGACGAGGCTCGTGAGGCCTTCAGAAGTTTGGAACAGGGTGACACCGAGCACCGGGAACTGTGGGAAAGACTGAAACTGATTTCGATCGAGGAATTCCAGCGCGTTTACGATTTGCTGGGTGTGGAGTTCGACGTCATCACCGGGGAATCCTTCCTGAACGATAAAATGAACGCCGTCGTGGAGCGCCTCGACAAGGTCGGCCTGACCCGGGTTTCCGAGGGCGCCCTGGTGGTCGATCTCGAAGACACTCAATTGCCGCCGCTGTTGCTCAAAAAGGCCGACGGTGCGACTTTGTATGCGACGCGCGATCTGGCCGGGCTCATCCATCGCTGGGAGACCTACCGTTTCCACGAGTCGCTTTATGTCGTCGCCACGGCGCAGTCCGATCACTTCAAGCAGGCGTTCAAGACTATTGCCATGCTTGAAGAGGCCGAGAACCTTCCCGAAAAGGACCGCATGTCGGGACGGGTGAAGCATGTGGATTTTGGCTGGGTCAAGTTCCACGACCAGAGTATGTCCACCCGACGGGGCAATATCATTTTCCTCGAGGACGTGATCGACAAGGCTGTGTCGCTGGCCCGCGAGAAAATAGTCGAGAAGAACCCTTCTTTGAAAGCCATCGATGAAACGGCGCATATGATCGGCGTCGGGGCCGTAATCTTTTCCCAGCTCTCGGTTCGTCGCCTTAAGGATGTCAACTTTGACTGGGACGAGGTCCTCAGTTTTGAGGGTGAAACGGGACCCTACCTCCAGTACACCCACGCGCGGCTATGTTCGCTCGTGCGAAATTACCCGGAGGTAGTGGAACCCGGCATCAAGGTCGAGCTTCTCGATCTAGAGGAGGAACAGCGGGTTATCGAACTGCTGGCGGATTTTCCGATCGCCGTGGCCGATGCCGCCCGCGTGGCCCTGACGGACATGACGCCGTACCTTGTGTCGATCGACAGTGTGCGAGCGACACCCTCGTTGCGGGCCGCCTCCATGCTCTGGGCGACGCCCTCGACGGCGAGCGGCCCTACCGCCGGACTC
>CAZVUZ010000073.1:14124-14427 GCA_964630485.1 uncultured Ignavibacteriales bacterium | reverse complement strand
GATCCGCACCTGATCGCCGCCTACCTGTTGCGCCTGGCGGGAGCCTTCAATCGGGTGTATCAGCGCAAGGACGATAACGGCAAGATTGACAAGATCATTTCGGACGATAAGAAACTCTCGGCGGCCAGGATGGCGCTGGTCAAGGCGGTTCTGACAGTTATCAAGGAGGGGTTATACCTTCTCGGACTGAAAGCCCCGCGTGAAATGTGATATTGGGGTTGGATTAGTTATCAGGAGTTTTAGATGCTTATAGTCATGGAAGCTCGCGCCAGCGAGGAAATGGTAACGTTGGTCTGCAAGGAG
>CAZVUZ010000073.1:0-14114 GCA_964630485.1 uncultured Ignavibacteriales bacterium | reverse complement strand
CGACCTCACCGGCAAGGAGATCGAACGGGCCGGTTTGACGGCCCACCCGATCCCCGGATCTCTACGCACCGCGATCGGTGTGACCGGTAACAAGGCCCAGGTCGACGCCGACCGCATTTTGGCGCAGCCGGGCGTTAAGGAGATCATCCATGTCACCCAGCCCTTCAAACTGGTCAGCCGCGAGTTTTACCCCGAGGATTCGATTATTGATGTCGACGGGGTGAAGATCGGCGGGAAGGAACTGGTTGTTATCGCCGGTCCCTGTGCCGTCGAGACCCGTGACCAGTGCTTGCTGGTGGCCGAGAAGGTAGCCAAATCGGGCGCGAAGCTTTTCCGGGGCGGAGCCTATAAACCGCGCACATCGCCCTACAGCTTCCAGGGCCTGGGGGAGGATGGGCTGAAGATCCTGGCCGAGGTGCGCGAGCAATTCGGACTCAAGATCGTTACCGAGGCGGTTGATACCGAAGTGTTGAGCCTGGTGGCTGACTACGCCGATATGATTCAGATCGGTGCTCGCAATATGCAAAACTTCTCGCTCCTCAAGAAGGCCGGGCGTACCAACAAACCGGTTTTGCTCAAGCGCGGAATGGCGGCCACCCTGCAGGAGTTTCTTATGGCGGCGGAATATATCATGGCCGAGGGAAACCACAATGTCGTCCTTTGCGAGCGTGGTGTCCGGACTTTCGCCGATCATACTCGCAACACGCTTGACCTGTCGGCGGTGCCGTATGTGAAACGCACCAGTCATCTGCCGATTATCGTTGATCCTTCACATGGCACCGGCAAGCGGGACAAGGTGCTGCCTCTGTCGCGCGCCGCCATTGCGGTGGGCGCCGACGGCCTCATTGTCGAGGTCCACGACGATCCGGCCAATGCCTTTTCCGACGGACCCCAGAGTATCACGCCCGCGACCTTCACCCATCTTATTGAGGAAATGCGGGCAATCAGCAGCGTATTGGGCAGGTCATTCTAATGTTGCGGACACTCAAACCGGTCAGGCGCCTCGGCGGTACCATCAGCATGCCGGGTGATAAGTCTATCGCCCACCGCGTGGCCCTGATGTCAATCATTTCTCACGGCCCTCTGCGCGTCAAAAACTTCCCGGGCAATCTCGATTGCCTGACCTCGCTCAAGGCCGCCCAGGCCTTTGGTGTGCAGGTATCCAAAGACGGCGAGGAGATGGTGCTGACCCCGCCGGAGGAACTTACGTTCGAACCGGAGATGACCGTTGACTGTGGCAATTCCGGTACCACGGCGCGTTTGCTGGCCGGCATTATTTCCGGAAAAGACTGTGAAGTGACTTTGGCCGGTGATGAGTCGCTCTCGCGTCGTCCCATGAAACGAATTATCGCACCGTTGTCGGAGATGGGCGCTGAAGTGTTTGCCGACGAAGATCATCTACCCATGCGCATACGCGGCCGCAAGCTCATGCCGTTCGAATATCGCATGCCGGTCGCATCGGCGCAGGTTAAGTCGTCTCTGCTCCTGGCCGGTATGGCCTCATCGTGCTCGGTAACGGTGCGCGAGGAAACCATCACGCGCGATCACACCGAGAGAATGGTTGTCGAGCTGGGGGAAGGACTTACGGTTACGGACATCAAGCCGATAACCGTGCCGGATCCTGATGATCCGAGGAAAAAACGCCGAGAGATGCCGGAAGACTATAAGCGCGAGATCAGGATTACCGGTCAGGCAAAGATCAACGGCGGGGCCGTTGACATCCCCGGTGATATTTCGACGGCGTCTTTCTTTTTGGCCGCGGCCGCTATATCCGGGCGAACGATTGCGGTCTCGAATGTCGGTCTCAATCCCACTCGTACCGGTTTTCTGGATTATCTCCGATCGGTTGGCGCCAAGGTGGAGATCTCCGACCGCGAGGTGATCTCCGGCGAGCCGAGGGGGACGGTGACGGTTACCGGTGACAGGCTCAAGGCGAAGAAGATTTCGGGAAGTCAGACGGTGGCGCTGATCGACGAGATTCCGATCGTCGCCGTCATGGCGGCTTTTGCCAACGGGACAACGGTGATTCGTAATGCCGGTGAACTGAAGGTCAAGGAATCGGACCGTTTGCAGGCCACGGCGGAGAACCTGAAACTCATGGGGATCAAGTGCGGCCTGCTTGCCGACGGCCTCGTCATCGACGGCGGCGCGCAGCTTCCCGGGACCGATTTTAAAAGTTTTGGCGATCACCGCATCGCCATGGCCTTCTCCATCGCCTCGCTCTTCCTCGTGGGACCGTCAACGATTGATGATGACTCCGTGGTGGGGATCTCCTGCCCGGATTTTTACGAGATACTCGATCGGATTAAGCAATGACGTCAGGACGCCGGGTCGGACTGGTTGGTCACAACATTGCCTACAGCAGGTCCCCGGAAATATTCCGGGCCATCTTCGACATCGACGGCGTGGATGGATCTTTCGATACCTTCGATATTGCCCCGGCGGACTTCGAAACGGGCCTGCCCGAACTACTCGCATCCGGGGTGGAGGGGTTATCGGTGACGATTCCCTATAAACAGGAGGTGGTTCGGTATCTCGACGACGTTGACGCGGTGGCGCGGACACTTCAGGCCGTTAATTCCATAAGTGTAGAAAACGGTTTTGCCTGCGGATTCAATACCGACGTCTACGGCTTTTCGCTCCCCCTGCAGCCGCATGCGGAGTACCTGAAAAAGGGCTCGGCCCTGATCATCGGCTGCGGCGGCGCCGCCCGGGCCGCAGTTTATAGCCTGTATACCGACTTCGAATTGAGCAGTTTTATTATACTCGGACGGACCAAAGTCCGCCTGGAGCAGCTACGACGGACATTGCGCTCGCAAATTGACGGTCTGAATATAACGGTATTGCGGCTGGCAGATTTCAACCCGGCCGACTTCGAGAACCCGCGAATCATGGTTAACGCGACGCCGCTTGGCGGGGCGAATCATGCCGCGGAATCTCCCTTGCCCAAAGGTTTCACCTGGCCGTCTCGCGGGATATACTATGATTTGAACTACAACCGGGACAATCGTCTCGTCGAAAGTTCGGCGGAGGTCGGGATGACTGCAATCGGGGGAGCGGCCATGCTGGTCGGTCAGGCATTGCGTTCGTATCAGCTCTGGACCGGTCGCACGGTGGCCTTCCAGCCGGTTTTTGACGCAGTTTTTAAGGGGTGACCCGAGAGGGAAGAGGCGCCGCTCTATGGCAAGGCAGGAAATTATATTTCTAATCGGTTTTTCCGGCAGCGGCAAGTCGACAATCGGTCCAAAACTGGCCCGGCGGCTGAAGGCCTCGTTCCACGATACCGATACGATCATTGAGGCGCGTTTTGGTAAATCCATACGCCTCGTGTTTGCCGAGGATGGCGAAAAGGCCTTCCGGAAGGCGGAGACCGAAGTGATTGAGAACCTTATTCGCACGACGTCGGGTGGCGCAGTGGTAGCTCTTGGCGGTGGCGCCTTCCAGAGTGCGGCCAATCGTCGCCTGGTGCGACCGGCCGGTGTCTGTGTGTACCTGTCGTGCTCGGCCCGAGAGTTGTACCGCCGTCTGAGAAGTAAAAGCGATCGCCCTCTGTTGCACGGCCTTCAAAGAGGCGCGACTGATCGGTGCGCAATGATGGCGAAAATGAAAGAGCTTCTGAATGCGCGACGAGGAACCTACGAGACGGCGGATATAACGGTTTCCACGAGTACGCGTACCGTAACGGAAGTAGTGAGTATGATAACCGGCAAACTTGGGAAACGGCATGTCCACAATAACGGTTGATCTTGGCAGGCGTTCTTATCCCGTATTCGTTGGCGCCTCGGCCCTGAGTCGCTTCACCCGGGGGCTGAAAAAGTGCGCCGGCAGCGGGAGGGTGTTCCTCTTTTGCGATGCCCAGGTTATGGGACTGCATGCGCGCACGGTGCGGCGGTGCATCCGCGGTGCCGGCCGGCCGCTCCCCGCGTCGGTGACACCGACCGGGGACCGCGCCAAATCCGCCACCGTCCTGCGCGGAATCTACGATCTTCTGCTATCCGAACAGGTTGATCGTTCCGATTTCATTGTCGCTGTGGGCGGCGGTGTCACCGGCGATCTGATCGGCTATGCCGCCTCAACGACCCTGCGCGGTGTCCGCTGGGGCGTTCTGTCAACGACTTTGCTGGGCATGGTAGACGCCTCGGTAGGCGGTAAAACAGGCATTAATCACAGCCTGGGAAAGAACCTCATCGGGTCCATCTGGCAACCGTCGCTGGTCGCCTGCGACCCGTATTTTCTGAATACCCTCGCTCCCAGGGAACTGGTGGCCGGGCTCGGGGAAGTCGTCAAGTATGCGGGGCTCATGGGTGACGAGATGTTTCGGCCGCTCCAGGTTTACCTCGAGGGCGGTGACCTGTTGCACCAGCGCCGATTGACCCGGCTGATAGCCCAGTCGGTAAACTCAAAAGCAGAATTGGTGGCCGAGGACGAACGAGAGGAAGGCCGGCGGATGCTTCTCAACCTTGGTCACACCTTCGCTCACGGCATCGAGCACGCCCTCGGTTACAGCCGCCTGTTGCACGGCGAAGCGGTCTTGCTCGGATTGTGGGCGGCCGTGGATCTGTCCTGTCAACAGAAGCCCGAGCTCGAGCGGCATCTGGCCGACTACCGGGGCGTTGTCGAATTCCTCATGGGCTTTCTCCCTCGGCGCAAACTCGACGTTGACCAGATCTATCGGGCCATGGGCTGGGACAAGAAGCGGCGCGGCATGCACCAGAGATTTGTCTTGCTTGAACGACCCGGAAAGCCGTTTATTACCAACAGTGTTGATGGAAAAACCGTGATGAAATCCCTGTCCAACCTGAAAGAGATATACAAACGTAAGGGTGGCAAATATGCTTCGAATTCTGGTCGTTAACGGACCTAACCTGAACCTGCTCGGGCGCCGTCAGCCGGAGATATACGGCTCGAGCACGCTTGATGAACTCAACCAGCGACTCGGCGAGATGGCTGGGGAACTGAAGATTGAGCTGGATTTCTTCCAGTCCAATTCCGAGAGTGAGCTGATTGATTATTTGCACAGGGAGGGATTCAAGGCCGACGGTCTTATCATCAACCCGGGGGCGTTCACGCATTATAGCTATGCCCTGCGCGACGCTATTGCGGCCGTCGAAATCGAAGCCGTTGAAGTCCACATGTCCAATGTCTATACGCGCGAAGAATTCCGCCACAAGTCGGTCATTGCCCCGGTGTGCCGCGGACACCTGGTCGGCTTCGGCTTCTACGGCTATGCCATGGCCCTGTCGTATTTTGCGGACACTTCACAGGGGAGCCAGAAATGAACCGCATTGTCCTGTTCCTAATTGTCGCCGTAGTATTGCTGGCCTGCGTCTCCTGCCAGGAAAGCCAGGTTACACGTGAGGATGTCGATCTCACCCTCGACTCCCTCGAACACAAGTTAGTGTGGCTGGACTATCGCCTTGCCCTCGAGAGATGGGATAAACAGGCGCGAGGAGAGGCCGATTCGCTGGGATTTTACACCCAGCTGTACAATGATGTCGTGTCCGATAACAGGGCCTTCAATGTCATGCAGAAAGGGAAGAGCCTTATCTCCGATGAGGTCCCGCAACGACGCTGGGAACTGCTTTTTGAGAGGGTTCTTCTCGGACAGGTCGAGGCAGTTCCGGAAATAGCCGGCCTGCGCGATTCACTGGCCTCGGCCACTTTTTTCAACGAGGCCGAATTCGAGGGAAGCACAAGGACCGGCGAGTATCTCTATCTCACCTACCGCCGCGACAAGAGCAGGGATCGTCGCGAGAGCGCCTTCCGCGCCTGTTGTGCTGCCGGACCGGAGATGGCAGACGGCCTGGAACGGTTGATCCGCCTGCGTAACCAGCGGTCCGGACAGCTGGGATACAACAGCTACCTGGGGTTGTCCTTCGCCGCCCAGAGATTGAATACCTCGGACTTCCTGAGCCTTATGGAAGATCTGACCCGCATCACGGAACAGCCGTACCTGGACATTCTGCGGAGCATCGAGCAGAAGCTCAATCTCAACAAGATCGAATTGTGGGACCTGGACTACGCCTACGCCGAAACAAACGCCGAGGTTGACCGGTATTTTCCGCGAGACTCTCAGCTGGCGTTTGTGAAGTCCGCCCTTGAGGGGATCGATATCGATCTCGACAAAATGCCCGTTTATTTTGACTCTTCTACGGCTGACATCCGCTCCTCTCGCTTTGCCCAGGCCTTCGCCGTTAAGTCCCCTTACGACATGAGAGTACTGGTCAACCCGTCTGACGGCATCCGGAGCAACCGTGCCCTGATGCGTGAGGTCGGGCGCGCCCTGCATGCGGCCTTCATTACTGAAGAGCAACCACTGTTCAAGACTCTGCTCGAGGATTCCTGGTCGAGAGGTATGGCGCAGGTTTTTGCCGCCGTCTGTGACGACTCCACGTGGCTTGCCGAATACGCGCATATGCCGCCCACGATGATCGAACGTTTCCGCCAGGCCCGTCACGACCAGGCCATAATAGACCTGCGGCTGGCCCTGACCGGGCTCATGTTCGAATACGAAGCCTACGCCAATTCCAACCGCGACCTGAACCGGCTCTACTGGGATCTGTTCGAACGCTACATGATGTTGCCCCGGCACGAGGATCTCAAACCCTGGGCGGTTGCCCCGCATTATGCGGCCCAGCCGATATTCCTCCAGCATTCTCTGCACGGTAACATTATAGCCGCCCAGACGCAGGCATTCATGGTCAAGAACTATGGCGGGATCGTTGACAATGAGATGACCCGATCCTTCCTGGTGCAGAATTACCTGCGTTTCGGCAGTCGGTACGACTGGCGCGAATTGCTCGAACGCGGCACGGGGGAGAAGCTCAATCCCGATTACCTGGTCGGGCACGCCGCTCTCTGACCGGCTTATCGCCGCTTTAAGCAAACTTACACCTCGCATAATCAAGCCCTGCCGTCGGCAGGGCTTTTTGCTGACCTTCACAGATGTTCGATATTTACCCTCATCATCGATTCTGCCGGAACCGCGGCCATCCCTGAGCGTTAGATAACGAAGACCGACTGGGTCTACACTAACCTGAACTCATGCAACTTCTGGAGGTCTGAATATGAAGCACGCTATTCCCGAACTTGGATACAAGTATGATGCCCTGGAGCCGTTCATCGACGCCGGAACGATGGAGATCCATCATCAGAAACATCATGCCGCCTACTGCAATAATCTCAATGCCGCTCTCGACGGGCAGGATAAGCTGCAGAAGATGGATGTCAACGATCTGATCGCCGACCTCGACGCTGTTCCCGAAGGCATCCGCCGGGCGGTACGCAATCACGGCGGTGGACATGCCAACCACTCTTTCTTCTGGTCATTGTTGAAAACCGGGGTGTCTTATGAAGGCGATATCGCGGACGCCATCAAGGCCAAATTCGGCGGCCTTGACGAATTCAAGGCCCTGTTCACCAGGGCCGGCCTGGGTGTTTTTGGAAGTGGCTGGGCCTGGCTCGTAATGAAAGGGAGCGAACTCGAAATAGTCGGTACGCCCAACCAGGACTCGCCGCTGTCGTCCGGTATGAAACCCCTGCTCGGAGTCGATGTCTGGGAACACGCCTATTATCTCAAGTACCAGAACCGCCGCAACGAATACCTTGATGCCTTCTTCAATGTCATCAACTGGCAGAAAGTCAACGAACACCTCAAGGCGGCCGTGAAGTAAACCACAGCACGTTTTCAGCAAATTCGAACGCCGGCGGATCTTTGTGGTCCGACCGGCGTTTTCTGTGATGACTCCGCCTGCGATTTGTCTTGTCATGGTGCCGGCATCTGCGTAGAATGGGCGAACGGATTTTACCTCACCGCCGGAGTGAGGGAGAGCCGGTGTGGTTGACCTTGGAATTCTGATACCGCCCGGAGGCAGAGTGGATGACTCCCCACGTAGATGACAGCATCGTCAGAGGTCCCATCGCCAAAGCCGTAGTTCGCCTGGCGCTGCCGGTCGTGCTCGGTATGTTCATGGAATTCGCCCTGTCGATCACGGATTATTTTTGGGTGGGTAAACTCGGTCCGACTGCTCAGGACGCCGTGACCTCGTCGATGGTGATCATCTGGACGATTTTTGCCACCATGTCGATCATTAGTGTTGGGGTGACGGCACTGGTGGCTCGCTATGTCGGTGCCCGAGACTTCACGACCGTCAGTTACTACATCAAACAGGGTCTGGCTATGGCGGTGGGCATGGGGTTGCTGTTCAGCGTCATCGGATATGTCTATAGCCCGAGCCTGCTTGAGTTCATGGATACCGGCGAGGCAACCCTCGCCAACGCCGTGCCGTATATCCGCATATTCTTCCTTTCCGCTTTGCTGTTCTTCCTTGCCGAAACCGCCTATGCCGCCTTCCGGGCGTCCGGCAACACGCGCACCCCCACGCTCGTTGGCGTGGCGGTGGTGATAATAAACATGGTCCTCGACCCGTGCCTGATACTCGGCTGGGGGCTTTTTCCGGCGCTGGGTGTCAAGGGAGCCTCACTTGCCACAGCTGTCGCTATCGGTGTGGGAACGGTGGTGATTTTCATTTTGATGTCGCGGGGCGGGCTCGGCTACCGACTTGGGAGTATGTTTTCGGAGAAGCCCGACTTGCGCAGTATACTGAAAATCGGCCGCATCGGTTTGCCCATGGCCGGTCAGCAGTTCGTGTTCGTGGGGGTCTACTGGTTTCTCATCAAAATCGTCCACGAGTTCGGTGATGTCGCCGGCGCCGGCATGGGCATCGGGAATCGGATGGAATCGTTGTCCTATCTCACCTGCTACGGTTTTTCCGTGGCCGCTTCGACCATGGTCGGGCAGAATCTCGGGGCTCGCCAGCCGGGTCGGGCGGCCCGTTGCGCCTGGGGGGCGACCGGTCTTGCCATCGTCTTCACGGCCGCTATCTCGGTGCTCTTTATCACCCTACCGCATGCCATTGCGAGTATTTTTTCGGACAACCCCGAAGTCAGGACCATCGCCGCCGACTATCTCTTCATTCTGGGTATCTCGCAAATGGCCATGGCGGTTGAGATTGTCCTTGAGGGCGCTTTCAGCGGCGCAGGGGATACGGTGCCGCCGATGCTCGTCATGGTGCCGGGATCGGCGATACGCATACCCCTGGCCTATTACCTCGCCTTCAATCTCGAGTGGGGCATCAACGGTGTCTGGTGGACGCTGACCATTACCAGCATCCTAAAGTCGATCGTTCTCGGCCTGTGGTTCGCCCGCGGAAAATGGAAGGAAAAAGAAGTGTAGTCGCGCGATAAGTTCACGTGCTGAGCTTGATTACCCTCCCGGTCAGGCGTTATATTCTCCGAAAGCAAAAATGACCGCAAAAGGAAGCATCATGAGTGATAAGTACGTTCGCTACCTCGCCCCCGATTCACGTGAAGGTCATTACGGCAAACTGGAAAACGATCTCATAGTCAAGCTCGATTCGGCGCCATGGCTGGGTGGGAAACCAACCGGTGAAACGGTCGATTCGAAGACCGTCAAGATGACGGCGCCGGTGGAACCCTCAAAGATCGTCTGCATCGGCCTCAACTACCACGCCCATGTCAAGGCGTCCCAGTCCGCCGACGAGGCTCCCGAAAGGCCGTTGATTTTCCTGAAACCGCCGTCATCCATTATTGGTCCCGGAGAGGGCATCGTGCACACTTCGCAGTCCGAACGCGTTGACTACGAAGCCGAATTGGGGCTTGTCGTGGGCAAAAGCGCCTGCAACGTCTCCGTCGAGAAAGCCCCGGAATCTATCTTTGGGCTGACATGTGTGAACGATGTTACCGCCCGCGATTTGCAGAAAAAGGATGGCCAGTGGAGCCGCGCCAAGGGATTCGACACTTTCTGTCCCGTCGGCCCGTGGGTCATTACCGGCGTCGATTACCTGGATCTCAAGGTGGAAGGTATCCTCAACGGCGAGGTCAAGCAATCGGGGCGGACTTCGCTGATGATTTTCGATATTCCCTTCCTGGTCAGCTATATTTCGTCCATTATGACCCTCAATCCGGGAGATCTGATTTCCACCGGCACCCCGGCCGGGATTGCGCCCATGAAACCGGGTGATACTATTGAAGTGGAAGTCGAGAACGTGGGCCGTCTGGTAAACCGGGTCGTGGCTCCGGCATGACGGCGTAGGGGCGGCCGGCAATAACTTTTGTTGGCTTTTGCGGCACGAAGCTTTACACTGAAGGCGCCGAATTTAGAACCTAAGCAGGCCGTCGGCGGTAGAACCTATTGACTGTAGGAACTTTGCACCGGGATATGGGATGACGGAACGGCTGTATTATCGGGACGCATATTTATTGAGCTTTGAGGCACACATCACCGGTGTCGGTGAAACCGCTGACGGCTATTATACTGTCCTCGACCGTTCGGCATTTTACCCCACGTCCGGCGGTCAACAATGTGATCACGGCCATCTCAGCGACATTGAGATTAACGACGTCACGGAAAGCCCGGAGGGCGAGGTCCGCCACCTGTCAGCCGCTCCCGTGGGTGAGGTGGGGATGATGGTTGTCGGTAAAATCGATGTCGCCCGCCGCCGTCGGCATCGCCAGCAACACACCGCTCAGCATATACTCAGCCAGGTGTTCATTAAGCTCTACGGCCACGCGACGGTCTCGGTGCATCTCGGTGAGGAGTACGGCGCCGTCGAGCTGGAGACACCCGCTCTAACTCCCGAGCAACTGACAAGCGCCGAGTTGATGGCGCATGAGTTCGTTCTTGAGAACCACCCGGTCAAAATCCTGTTTGTCGAGGGTGAAGAACTCGGGGCGCTCCCATTGCGCAAAGTCCCGGAAAGGGAAGGTCCTGTCCGGGTTGTGCAGACGGGGCAGTTCGACTGGTCGGCCTGTGGCGGGACGCATTGTGCCGGGACGGCCGAAGTGGGGATGATCAAGATCGTTGGGCAGGAGAAACTGCGGGGCCACGCTCTCGTTAAGTTTCTCGCTGGTGAGCAGGCATTGGAGGATTACCACCAGAGGTTTGCGGTCACTTCCGGCCTCGCCTCGGACATGACCTGCCACGTTCAGGATCTGCCCGGCAAGGTGGCTCGGCTCCAGGCTGAGAACAAAGATCTACGACAAACGCTTTTGGGGCTTTACCGTGAATTGTTGCCGCAGCGTGCCGAGATGCTCGCGGCCGCCGCCGAGGCAGTCGGATCGACCAAGCTTGCCTGCGCTGCAATAGATGTGCCGGACCCGAAAATCGCCGCACAACTGGCGACAGCCGTCGCCGATCGCATAGCAGGTGTAGCCTTGTTGCTCACTGACAAGCGGGTTTTCTTAGCCACTTCCGCCGTGAGCGGTTTCGAGGCCGGGAAACTGGCCCGACAGCTTGGTGAGAAGTGCAACCTCAAGGGCGGCGGCAGCAAGACCGCGGCTCAGCTCGGCGGTGCCGATCCGGAAAGTCTGAACGAATACCGCCGTGTTCTCGTCGACCTGCTGGGGAGTGACTGAACCGATGCTGGTTTTCACGACACTCCTGATGCTCCTGGCCAACGCCGCTTCGACACCCCAGACGCAACAGAGTACCCTGCACCTGGACCAATCACGCCAGCTGGAAGTCGTTCCCCACAAGGGCGGGTTCATAACCTATGTTGTGGGTGATGTCGTCTTCTCGACAGAAACCGGTAAGATCTACTGTGACTCGGCCGTCCTGCTAAAGGGTGAATACGTCCGCCTCAACGGCAGTGTCTGGTTCGATGACGCTGAGTATTCACTGCGTGCCGATTCCGTCTATCATGATCTTGTTGGCGGCACTTCCGATGCCCGGGGCGAACGGGTCGAGTTGTGGTCGTTTGCGGATTCGGTCTACGCCGTCGGACCGCATGCCTTCTACGATAAGGAGAACGAGTTCTTTTATATGAACGGCCGGCCGCTGTTATACCTCAATTACCCCGACAGCGCCAGCATGGTGGAAGTCCTGGCGGACTCCATCGAGTACCGGGCGGATTCGAGCCAGGCCTATGCCGAGGGCGAGGTTCTTATTTCGTCGGAGGAATTCTCCTCACGCTCCGGAATCGCCGTGATGAACGGTGGCAGGAACCTTCTGGAATTACTGGACAATCCCAGCGCCCGCAGGGAGAACTCGGACATTTTCGGGGATACCATCCGGGTGGCCTACGCCAATGAACTAATCAGCCGGATTGACGTTATCGATTCCGCGCGGGCCGACTTCTCACAGCCAACCGACAGCACCGAGTCCGATTTTGACCGGTCCAAGCTGGCCGGCGATCGCATCATATTTAACTTCGACGAAGGACGTCTGGCGGAAATTGTATGTCACGGTCAAGCCTATTCCTGGTACTACCCGTCTGCTCGGGGCGGGACCGAATTTCACGAGAACAGCGTCTCGGGGGACAGCATCCGCCTGGTTATCGATAAAAAGTCCCTGCAGATGATCGATGTTCTCGGCGGCGCTGTCGGTACCTACGTCAGCGGTCAGCAAGCACCGGGGGATACCGCCAAAATGGTTCTGAGCGCCGACACTGTCGATTACCGGGGGCAGTTCATTCGCTACAGCCTGGCCGATTCCATGATCACGCTTGAGCGCGAGGCCGACGTGACCTCGGACGATGTTTCCCTGATCGCCTACCGCGTCAATTTCGATACCCGTGAAAACTTGATCAAGGCCTATTCGGGGACTTTCGCGGCCGATTCCCTGCCCGATCCCTACAGCTTCACCGTCGAGGCTCAGCCCAATCCCGTTCCGGTGCGGCTGGAGGATGGCGCCGACGAGGTCCTGGGAGATTACCTGGAATACTCGACCGATACCGAAAAGGGGAGAATCGTCCGTTCAAAAACGGAGTACGATCCGGGGTTTTATTACGGCCAGAAGCTCTTTCGCGAACAGGAAAACATCTTCTATATACAGCAGGGAAGATTTACCACCTGTGATGCGCAGGAACCGCATTTTCATTTTAGAAGTACCAACCTCAAGCTGATCGAGGGCGATAAGCTGATTGCCCGGCCGGTTGTCTTCTACATCGGGCGCCTGCCGATAATGATGATTCCGTATTATGTGTTCCCACTGAAGAGGGGACGCCACTCGGGCTTCCTGCCGTTCACTTTCGGCAATTTCGGACGAGGCGAACGGTACGTGAGAGATGTGGGCTATTACTGGGCGGCGTCCGAGTACTGGGACTGGCAGGGGTCGTTTGATTATTATGACAACGCCAATACCTACACCCTCAATTCCCGTGTCAACTTCGCCAAAAGATATGTGATCGAAAGAACCTATTTGCAGGGCAGTTACACGACGGAGAACGACTATAACACCTCCCAGGGCGTGGAAGGGGGAACCACCTCGTGGACGGTCAAGGGCGCCTACAACCATAATATTTCGCCAAGCCTCAAGCTGGCCGCCTACGGTGAGTACCAGTCGAGCGAGACTTACTATAAGGACTATTCGCCCAACCTTGACGAACGGCTCAACCGCGAAATAAAATCAAAAGCCACCATTACCAAGGCGTTTGGATCCAAAACAAAACTGACATCGACTTTCAGTCACACAGTGAATCTGGATTATGAAAGCCGCACCGATTATATGCCGACGGCATCGTTGTCGCTGCCGGTGATGTATCCGTTCGGCAACGGCCGCACGAACGAGGAAGGCAAGCTCGAGCAGAGCTGGTATAATAAAATCAAATTCACTTACTCGCCGTCTCTGACCAATTATTCGGCGCGAACGACCGACGAAGAATACTTCGACGATACCAGCTTCGTTGACAGCATTTTCGATGACGAGACCGGCACCTGGATCCCGGGCATTGATACGGTGATAACGGAAGACACGCTTTCCTATCGCACTCGCAAGGAGTATGCGAAAATCCAACACAGTCCCAAAGTCACGCTGCCGACGGTCACTCTGGCCAAATACTTCAATTTCATTCCCAGCTTCGGTTACTCCGAAACCTGGTTCAAGATTTTTGAGACGGACCAGTCACTCGAAGCGGACGTTGAGGCTGATATTTACCGGACGTATTCCTGGAATGCGTCGATCTCCGCCAACACTAATCTCTACGGAACGATATCCCCCAATATCGGTGGTCTGCTGGGTTTGAGGCATGTTGTCTCGCCGCTAAATAACAAGCAGCTAATCTACCTAAACCACCGTTACCAAGACCCGGATCAGA
>CAZVUZ010000072.1:0-16191 GCA_964630485.1 uncultured Ignavibacteriales bacterium | reverse complement strand
AATGGGTTCGTTTCTCGTATTTTTAAGTTTGGCGCTGAAATGGGTTCGTTTTGCGATTTTTCATGTTTGGATGATAAAGTTCGTAGGGTTTTTGAAATTTGGGCCAAGGGGAGATGTGGGTCCGGTGGATTTTTTGACGTTCCGCCGATTGGCGGCAATCTGTTTTTTGCTCGTAGACATAGTTCAGTCCTTTACCAAGGGTGCGATAGCATTGGTTTGCGGTGAAGTTGCTGGGATTTTGTTGGGGGATACAGTGTCTTAGTGTAATGGGTGGCCCGGGGTTTCCAGTTGACGATTGCCGAGCATGATAAACTTGAAAGATCGCTCTCTGGCTGAAGAAGCTGGGCAAGCCCGCACCCGACCGACTCAGAATACCGATTGATGTTGCCATGGTTACGGCCGGATGCCGTCAGGAAGGGATTCCTGACGGCTCAGAAACCGGCCCCTCCTTCACCCGGGGCAGACAGGGGCGTTTGCCGCCCACGGAACTCCACAAAGACAATAACAAAACCTGTGCACGCCATGACCTAAAACCCCTATTTCAGGGCCTTCTATTAAGCCCCGGCGACCTTTGCCGATACTTGGGAGATAAGGTAACTGCATGGCAAACAAAGCGATAATCTACGGCGACATCCTCGGCGAAGACAACCGTCGGGAGTTTGAGAAGAGACACCAGGCCCGTGCCGAATGCCTCACGTGGCATAATGATGCCACCCTCTTCAAGGCCGCCGACGACCTCTCCCTCATTCTGGTTGATCTTGACGACCCCCGCTTCTCCCGGGCCGAATTCCTGTTCTCCCTTGCCACTGGCGCAAGAGGGGCCAAACTCGTCGGCCGGGCTACCGATCCCGATCTCGAAACCCTCCGGAAAGTCTCCAAGTACGGCATCGCCGAGGTCCTGGACTCGAGCCAGTGCCTGGAGCGCCTTCACGAATTCCTGGGCGAACTCGAAGACGAGGTAACAGAGACATCCGGCACCCCCTCGCGATTCGGGGTTGACGCCCTCCTGGGAGATTCGCCCCAGATAAACGATATCAAGGCCACTATCCAACTTCTCTCCGAGGTCGATTTCCCCAGCGCCCTCGTGCTGGGAGAAACCGGGACCGGAAAATCGCTAATTGCAAAGATACTTCACAATAGCGGTCTCAGGGCGGAATCGAACCTGGTCGAGGTAAACTGCTCATCGATATCTGACGAGCTCTTTGAGTCGGAGCTGTTTGGCCATGTCCGGGGGGCATTCACCGACGCCAAAGCGGACAAGATGGGGCTTTTCGAATATGCCGAAAAAGGAACTCTGTTCCTGGACGAGGTCGGTAACCTGTCGCAGTCGGCCCAGGCCAAGTTGCTCAAAATCCTCGAGGACAAAAAACTGCGCAAGGTCGGCGACGTCAGCGAACGGGATATCGACGTCCGCGTCGTGGCGGCCACCAATCTGAAACTTGAGGCGGCCATTGAGGACAAGAAATTCCGCGATGACTTGTTCTTTCGGCTGAATCTCCTCACTATAGAAATCCCTCCCCTCAGGGAACGCCCCGAGGACATCCCGGCCATTGTAGCTCATTACCTGGCCTATTACACTACCCTGTATGGCAAACCCGAGCTTAAAATCGGTGAGAAAACCCTCAGTCACCTGACCGAGTACCACTGGCCGGGCAATGTCCGGGAACTCTGCAATGTAATCGAACGCGCCGTCCTCCTGGCCCGCGGCACCACGATCAAGCCGGCCGATGTCAAACAGGCCCTGAAGAACGGGCGCGTCAGCGCCGCTGATCGCCGCCAGATAGTTATAGACGTCCCGGTGCAGGGGCTGGCTCTTGACGAGATTGAGCAGGACATCGTAAAGCAGGTTCTTAATATGTGTAACTGGAATAAAACCGAGGCCGCCCGCTTCTTAAATGTCTCGCGCCCCCGGCTGAGGCGAATACTGCAAACGTCCGGACTGGAACAAAACCGGCGAAAAGACTGATTTCGGAACGATTCGTTCCGGAAGGCGTTTTTTTGACGTAAACGACTCAATGATATACATTTGCACCCACGTACAGGACACCGGTCGGATCGATTCGTTCCAGGGGACTCCGCCGTTCCGGCCGAAAGCCATCACGGCTAAAAAGTTAAGAGACTGCACTTCAATCACTTGGATGGACTCAAAGAACTCGGCACCGAACTTGCCATTACTCTTGTCACCAATGAGAAAGAAAACCTTGCTTAACTTATTACAAGGAGTTCACTGATGACAAGCTTCAGGTCAAAGAGCATCACTGTCACGGTCGCGACCATAGCCCTGGCCGCCATCGCACTGTTCGTCGGCTGTTCTCAGGCTCCCACCGCCAGCAATACTGAAACCACGCAGCCGCAGTTGCTGCAGCGCTCGACGGCGTCGCTGAACGGGGCGGTTATGTCGTCGGCCGATCTCAGTGTTGCCGAAACCATCAGCGCCGAGGAGGGCGGCACTCTGGTTCTTTGTGATGTCGTGCTGGAAATTCCCCCGCACGCCGTCGACAATGACACTCTTTTCAGCATCGCCATCCCCGATCCGGCTGTCTTTTACAACGATTTCGGGACCGACGGTCTGGTGTTCAACGTGCCGGTAAGAGTAACTATGTCATATCGCGACGCCGATTTGTCCGGTGTGGACGAGTCGACTATCCGCATCGGCTGGTATGACGAATCGACCGGTCAGTTTGAAGACATGGTCTGTGAAGTCGACTATGTCAACAAGACCGTCACCGGAGAACTCCATCACTTCTCGGCTTACGGCCTCATTTCGGACTAATGGAACCTCAAACCTGTAATCCTTTTTTGAAGTGGATAAGGAAATGAAAGAGCTAACGACACAACCAACAGTCGACGAATCCTGCCCGGGTATCACGGACGGCTACGCCCTGCTGGAACTGGTTCGAGGTTGGCTCAAACAGGGGAATCCGGTAGTTGCCGGCGACCTTTTGAACTCGGCCATTCGCTCCCGCGAAGCCGATCGGGATCCTAAGCTGCGGGGGCAGATACTTAAGGAAACCGGTCGGGCCCGGATGATGCAGACCGACTGGGATGCCGCGGAAGCTTACTATCTGGAAGCACAGCGGGTGTTTCTCGATCTCGGCGAATTCAAAGGTGCCGCTGAATGTGCTCGAAACCGCGCGAACATGTATTTCCAAAAGGGAAAGTATGCGCAGAGCGACGAACTCTGCCGTCAGGCTCTCGAATGGGCCACGCAACTTTCCGACTATGAGCTCAGAGCCACTATCCTGAACACCCTGGGGGCAATTCAATCCGCAACCGGCGAGTTGCGCGAGGCGATTCAGACGCTTCAGCTATGCCTGGCCGATTTCGAGAGTTCCGGCAACCAGATTCGACAGGGCTATGTCCTTCTCAATATCGGGTTGACCCATACCGAACTCGGCGAATATGATGAAGCTATATCGCGTCTGAACCAGGCCCTGGCCATCTCCCTGAGCGAAAAAGACCTCAACCTGGTCGAAATCTGTTACCAGAACATAGCCAAATGTTACTTTGCCCGGAATGAAACCAACCTTGCAAAGTCCGTAATCGATACGGCGCGCAAGATACTGCCGGGTCTGAATTCTCAGGCCCTGGAAGCCGAACTCAATGTAATCGATTGTCGCATCCTCAGAGCCATGGGGCAACTTGAAACAGCCGACAAACTGCTTGATAAGACCCAGCGAATGGCCATCGACAACAATCTGGCCGGCCTGACCGCCGATGTTCTCTTCGAACAGGCGCACCTGGCCCTTGATCGCGGCCGGTCCACGCTGGCGGAGTCAAAACTGCGCTCGGCGGCGGATCAGTTCAAGCAACTCGGCATGGACAAGCGCTTTCAGGAAGCGATACAACTTCTGAAACAGCTTAAGAGACAGCAATAATGAACGATCGCGTCGAAAACGGCGCCGGCGGCGGCGCTCTTGAAAGGCAACTGGAATCGGTCCTCAACGGGGACCGGTTCCTCGACAGCCCGGACTGGTCCAGGACCGTGGAGGACCTCATGGGCCTGGCCAAAGAGGCCAACAAGGCGTTCGATTTCGATAAGGCGATCAACTACCTTACAACCCTGGAGGATATCTGGAAATCCCGGGGGTTGCCGGAATATTCGCTGGGCCAGCGCTTCGAGTTGCACCAGGAGAAGGGTAAAGCCTATGCCTCCCAGGGCAAACTCGACCTGGCCATCGCCGAATACCAGAAGACCCTCGATTTCTGCCGCGATTCAAGCCACTTGAACACCCGCTCGGAGACTTTCATTCAGATCGGGCAATTACTGGCCAAGCAGGGCGAGCACGACCGCGCCCTGGGATACCTTCAACGCGCCATGGGCGCCTACCGCCGTCTTGACGATCGTATCGGCCAGTGCAAAACACTGCGTAATATCGGTGTTGTCTACGTGGAACTCGGCGAATTCGAAGAAGCCGAGGTCAACTACGACGAGGCCATCGCCCTGGCCCAGTCGGAGGGCAACCGCCTACTTTACGCCGACCTCGTCAACAACCTGGGAACCATCTCAAACATGAAAGGCAATTGGCACCGGGCCCTGGACCTTTACCGCGAGTCACTCGATATCTACCGCGAACACAACGAAATCCGAAAAAGCGCCTACACCGAAAACAACCTCGCCATCACCTTCAACGAGCAGGGGATGGACAACGAGGCTTTCGAATTCTTCCGGCGCGCCTACGACACCGCCACCGAAATCAAAGACGCCTCCCTGACACTAATCGTCGATATTAACCTGGCCGACCTTTACCTCAAGAGGGGAGCCCTTCCCGAAGCCCGACAGCACTGCCTCAAAGCCCGCGATTACCTGGTCGAGAACAACCTGACCAATGGTCACCTGGTTGAGACCGAGAAGATCGCCGGCAAACTGGCCCGCGAGGAGAAGCAATACAAGAGCGCCAAGGAGTCGTTTGACCGGGCACACGATATCTGCCGGAAGATAAACGCGCGCTTCCTCGAAGCCGAAGTGCTCAAGGAGCGGGGAGCCCTCTTCATGGTCATGAACCGTCCCTTCGACGCCCTCAGCGACCTGGAAGCCTCCTACCACCTCTACACCACCTTAGAGGTAGAGGAGAAGAAAGAACAGACGGAGAGAGTAATCAACTCCATCGAGAGCTTGTACCTGGATATTTTCGATGCCATGGCTAAGGATGTTGATCGCAAAGATCCCTACACCAAGGGCCATTCCGACCGGGTGGCGTCGCTGGCCCTGCTTTTGGCCCGGGAACTGGGCCTTCGTACCAGCATGCTCAAGACCGTCGTCGCGGCCGCCCTGCTTCACGATATCGGGAAAGTAAAAATCGATGACGCCATTCTCAAGAAGGCTGGGCGGCTTACCGAAGAGGAATTTCACGCCATCCAGAAGCATCCCGAACTTGGCGTTGAGATGCTCCGGGGCAAGGAATTCCCGTGGGATATCAAGCCCTGCATCCTCCACCACCACGAGAAGCTCAACGGTCGGGGATACCCGCTGGGTCTCAAGGGCGAGGATATCCCGCTTGGTGCCCGCATAATATGCATTGCCGACGTCTTCGACGCACTGACCTCAAACCGCGTATACCGTGCCGCCTATGATACCGAAAAGGCCCTGGCTATTATGAACGATGAAGCCGGCACCTCATTCGACCCCGTTTTGTTAAGGTGTTTTGTTGATATGATCAACGAGGGGCGCGCCGATCTGGTCATTAACTCAAAGACCGACGAGGATGAGATGTACGGAATATGGTCGAGGTGCATGCATGAGAGTGCCCCCGACCCGGAGCAGTTACCCCAGACGGTCGCAAGATAACCCAACCTCCTCCGGCCAACGGGCCTTTGTGATTCCCTTTTGAGCACCCTGGCGACGGCGGGGCCGGTAACGGCTCCGCCGCGTTTTTTTATCGATGTACAATGAAATACGCCGTCATGCAAGGTCCGGCCGCTTACTGCCGGAGGCACCAGTTGACGGCGGCCTGCATCAGGTACCAGTCAGAACCTTCATCGTCGAGGTGGTCCGCGAAATCGACACTGTCGCGGTGGCTGCCTTCCTCGATTTCCGGATGAGTCCCGGCCAGGAAGGCCCGGCCGGCGCCGAATTCGAGAGCAAGTATGGCCGGGCGGTCATTGGCATCGTAGCGTCCCAGGACCATCACGGCAGAATCGGCGTCGGCCTCAAGTACCGGACCCCAATAGTACAACATCTGCATGCTCTCTCCCACGAGCTCCGTAATGGGGTGGCTCGGGTGAACCATATTAACCCGGCACATGCCGAAATCGGGATAGGCCACGATGTCATTGGCAGGGCCCTCGGCACAGCCAAGAAACAGGCCCAGCGGGCTCATGACCAGCGGATTGCCCCGCCACGTGACCCGGCTGGCCGCGAAATAGGCCCCGCCGCAAAGCCCCACGTAAGCGCCGCCGCCGGAGACGAAATCTCTGATCCGGTCGGCTCCGGACCGACCCAGACTGCCGCCGTATTTATACATATCGCCGCCGGGGACACAAAGTAGCCGGAAGTTGTTCAGTCCCCCCTCGTGGATGTAGGCGGCGTTTATCCGGGAGACACTGAGACCCATCCACTTGAACATGTTCTCGGCGGCCCGCACCGACTCCTCCCAGCAGCCACTGTCGTAGTATATCGCCACGTCTCCGGTATCGTGACCGGTTACCGAATCCGAGCCACCGCATCCGGCCAGGGCGATTGCCAGGAACAGCACGACTGTGATCTGTGAAGTTGCTTTGCTCATGGGTTTCCTCTATAATTAATAGACGTATGTTTGGTGCTTTGGTTCAGCCGCGGGAAAAAATAACCGCGCCTTCTCCCCGGAGCCAACACCGCGCCGTTCCGATGCGTAGAGATCAGAGTAGACCAGGATCGAATTTAAGAGACGAGAATGCTATTTTGAGCGCAAACAATGAAAATCCGGTAAATGTCGCCATCACCTATTGTGTCGAGTGAGGCTTCTTCGAAACGGCCGCCGGTCTGGCGGCCCGGATCAGGGGAACATTCGGTCTCGAGGTCGAGTTGATAAAGGGACATGGCGGCATATACGAAGTAGCCGTCAGCGACCGCGTGATTTACAGCAATGCAAGTGATTGCAGTCGTGGATTTCCATCGGATGATGCCATTTTCGAGGAAATCCGCCGATCCGTTGCCGGAGAACCACTTAGCGAGGAAGACATGAGTCAGACCAATAAAAGAACTGTCAGCGGCGACACAATGCCCCCGATCGAAGACATCAAGAAGGAACGACGGGAATCAACCGTCCTGAATACCCTTAGCAGTTGCGGTTGTTCCCCCACCGGCGACGGCGGTAAATCCTGTGCCTGTTCCACCCGGGACAGCGACGGCTCCAAATAGACTCTGCCATAAACTGAGTTCATGATAAGGGGGCCTCCCGTTCGAATCCGGACCGGCCCCGTTCAAGACCTCCCCTCAAAGCCACGATCAACGGTCGCGGCGTGCCTCATACGGCGCTCGCGCCGCTGGTGCCAGCAGCCGCAGTACCCTCACGATATCTCTCCCTTTTTTGGTTGAAATGGATCTGGTTATGTCTCATATTAGAGTCAACGCAGGTGTTGCCAGGCAATAGTGCACGATTCTCACTATCAACTACCTGGCATCACAAGAACTAAGCCAATTGACATCGAAAGACGGTCCCATGAAGACAGAGACATCCATGCCATGGGGGTGGTGGAAGCTGCTGTTGCTGTTGGCGGCCATTTTGCCGACGATTTCAGCTTTTGCCGTCTCTCCCGGAAATCTGAGCGCCGACACCGAGCAATTGCAGTCGCAGACCAATCGTGCTCGCGGTATGGCGCTTTCCATTCTTAAACAGATCAAGCAACTCGACAGCGACTGCCGCGGCCCGGGCAATACGCCCATACCCGGAAAAACCATGGAGGCCAGGACGCGCCTCGGTCGGCTGGAACGCCTGGTGACGATGTTCCGGCAGAATGTCGAGGAAGCCGAACGGCTGGCTGGAGGAATCGAAACGCGCCTTTCGGGGTTAACGGATGGTGATGCGCTTCGCGGACAATTGTCGCCGACGGTGAAAAAGGCCGGCGAAGATCTCCGCAAGTACGCCCGGCTCGTTGACAAGTACTACAGCCGCTCCATATCCGCCTACGGCCAGCCCATTGCAGATGCGCCGACCGTCAGCGGCCTGACGGGCGACGAACGGCTCTCTCTCACGGGAGAATTCGCCGCCGCCCTGGGTACCTCAAAATACAAGCAACCCCACGCCAACCCGGTGTTCGAAGCGGATGCTGCGGATTTTGCCATCGGTGTCAAGGGTCAGTTCCTCCCGGCCAAACGCACCAATATTCAGTTTCACCTGAACAACGAAACCAAGGTCGAGCGACGCAAGATCGGCCTGACCGGCGTCGGCGCTTCGGTCATGCAGATTCTCAACGACAACATGACCCTCGCCGGAGGCCTGGACCTGATGAAGTACTCCGATAAGGATAATGACGTCTTCAATTTCAGCGACCGGGGACTATTTGCCCGGTTCAACCTCGGCCAGGCGAACCGGAAGTTCGACGCCGAGCTCAGGAGTGTCAAGCGGGGTTACTCCAACGTCGACGGAGCGGACTATACCACCAAGACCTTTCTCGGCAATGCTGTTTTGCCGGCCGGTGTGGGACGCTTCAAGCTTCGCCTCAGGTATCTTTCCCGCACCTACGAAATCGACTTTTTCGACCATACCGAATTGAACCCCAGCGCCATCTGGCAATTCTCCGAATCCGGATCGGAGGTGGGGTTGAGCTATCAGCAATTCGCCCGTCCTAATCTGGATGACTCGCCCTTTGATAATAACCGTATCAAGGCCCACCTGCAGCTCAAAAGCCAACGCGGTTCGAAAACAACGCGCTGGGGTCCCGAAGTCATGATGTACAGCTACCCGAACGACGAGGACCGCGATTTCATCGACTTTAAACTCATTCGCAAGACGACCGGGCGAGACAAGAAGTATTCTTCGACGGACTGGCAGGCGGTCTATCGCAAGCACAAGGACTCAACCCAGTTCGATTTCGCACAAATTACCTACCGGCGCTCGAGCCGTCCCATCGGCAGCGGCGTCTACTCCCGGCTCAACCTCGCCGGTCGTGTCTATACCGAGTCGTCCGATGAAGACGACCCCCTGCGCTTTGCCAATGTCGCCCCGCCCCACACCGTCGATTTCTACTGGGCCTTCGGCTGGATCAAGTCGGGTAAGGGATGGTTCCAGAGACTTTCAATAGGACCGATTATCGGCACCAAGTTCTATATGGATACGGAGCGCGCCGACGCCTTCGACGAAGATGTCGTGGACGTTGACTATGTCGCCCGGAATCCCCAGAACACGGGCCGCATTGGCCTTGAGTTCGCCTTGGCAGGGTCGTCGCTTAGTGGCATCACCTGGCGCGTGGATCTCAAGGACGAGTTCAGCATCTATTACAACGCTGATCCGCAGCGATCCAACAACATGCTCGAGCTCAACGGCCAGGTGACCTACCCGGTCAACGACCAGTGGGTAGTCGACGGCTACACCCGGTTCTACAGCAACAACGCCAGTACCGAGTCCGCTTCGGACCTGAACAAATACAATATCGGCGTGCAGGTGCGATACCTGTTTGACATACGACGTTAGGCAAATTGGGTGAGGATATAGAAATGAATTGCAAAGAGATTTTCAGTGACGGATTCAAGATCCTGATCCTGACAACGCTGGCGACACTGCTCCTGGCCAGTGCGGCGTTCGGAGCCGATCCGGATTACCAGGAGGCACAGCGCCAGACCGAGGATGAATGGAAGGCCGTTCGCCAGACGATGCAGCAGAGCAAAACCAAACTCCAGGAAATCGCCAAGAAGTACCAGGAGTACGAAGACGCGGCTTTCAGCCAGGACGCCGAGCGCGGCATCCAGCTGGCCAAGAAGCTCTTCAATCTTGGCCCCCAGGAAACCGACAAAGCCAAACAGCACCTGGCCGACCTTCGCGAGATGTTTAACACCCTCGACAAGAACGGCCTCAAGTCAAAACTGAAACTTGCCGCCGAGAAGTTGGAGTTCGCCGACAAAGTCGCCGGCGAGGTCGAGAATGTCTGGGAGTTTTCCAAGAAGTTCGATCCCGAGCACGGCAAGGACAACCCCACCTATGGCCTGCGTCTGATTGGCGATATTCTCAAGGACGGCGCCGGCAAGCTGGAAAAGATCCCGCTCGTGGGCCAGGTCCTGGGGAAATGGGTCAAAGCCTACGGCGAGATAGCGGGTGATTTCGCCAATGCTCTCGACCGCATGAAAGTCAAGATCGACAATTTCCGCGGCAAAAACCTCTGCGGTCAACTCGGGACCAAAACCGATGCCCAGAAAGCGTTCGCGGCCGTCGGCGGCAGTGAGCCCTGTTCCCAATACTATGCCTACGGCGGGTTCACACGCCTTCGCGGCGAGGCCTACCGGGGCAACACCATGTACTTCCTCTTTGACCCCAACACCAAGAATGGCTACATGGTCAACGCCGGCAAATGTGATAAAGTCTATCGCTGGCATTCGCTCCTGCTCGAAATGCGCGCCCTCGATCCCGCCTGGCTGGCCTCTCGCGCCACCGGGCTCAAACCCGAGACGGAAACTAACGCCCGAAAGTACTGGCAGATGTTCTCCGGCTGGAAAAACAAGTCGGATGACGGCTGGATTATAATTGACAAACTCGGCCTCACCCAGGACGCCTATTTTTATGGTCGCCTCGACCAGGAAACCTTCGTGGCCAACTACATCCTTACCGACAAGCACCACAACGCCATCGAGAAAATCGTCAACGAGTACAAGAAACACGTACTTGTCAGCGGCACCGTCTACGAAGATATCGATGACGAGGTGAAGCGGTCCTCCGGCGCCCAGGTGTCGTTCACGATCAACGGGCAGACATACAGTGAGACAACCTCGGGCAGCGGCCAGTACGAGATCATGATGAAAGGCAAGGAAGGCGACGGCATCAGCGAGAAAGTCTCCAAGCAGGACTTCGAGACGATTCAGCGCAGTGGCAGCATGACCGCCCAGGTGCTGCGCGGTCTTGACTATACCCTGACCAAAGGCAGCCAGCAGGTCACGGTCACCGGCACCGTGTACATGAAGGGGGCCAAGGACCAGCCGGCTCAAACTGCCCAGGGCGCTACGGTCACCGCGAGCGCACCCAATGCCGGCCAGCTCGGCAGCGCCACCAGCGGCGGTGACGGTTCCTATTCACTCGTGGTGCAAGCCGCGGATGGAGTTCAGGTATCCGTATCCGCCACGCGCGATAAAGCTACCGGCAGCGCCACCTTCACCATCTCCGGGGCGGCTCAGAGCGGCGTCGATGTCACTATGAGCACCGATGCCCCGCCGGACACGGCCAAATGGACCATCAATGTCACCGTCAACGACGACAACGGCAAGGCCCTGGGCAATGCCACCGTCACCGGCGGACCGGCCGGCGGGATTACCACCGGAGCCGGCGGCAAGGCCGTCATCGGTCCCATCCCGGTCGTCGAACAGCCGTTCTCGGTAACCCTGACGGCCTCGGTCCTGGCCGAGAACAACGTCCGTGTCAGCGGCGCCTCAACCACGGTCAACTATGAAGGCGTGGCGACCAGCGACGTCGTCCTGACTATCCCCGTGGAAATACCGGAAGACGTCACCATCACCGGTCGTGTTACTGACGCCAACGGTGTCGGTCTTGACGGCGCCACGGTCGCCGGCGGGACGCACAGCGCCACCTCGGCCGGCGGCGGGACGTTCAGCATCAGCCCGGTGCCCATGGTCAGGGATCAATCGATTGAATTCGCGGCCTCGTTTGTCGAAGGCGCCAACAGCTACGCCAGCGCCCCGCAGACGGCAACCTTTGACGGCACCAACAAGACCATCTCGATCACCCTTGTTATCGATGTCGAAACCATCACCGACGTCACTATCACGGGCAGGGTGATCGACCTCAACGGCAAACCGATCCAGAGTGCGGCCGTGACCAGCGGTACCGCCAGCGCCACGACCGATGCCGGCGGCAATTATACGCTGGGACCGATCAACTGCAAACTGGGTACGGCGATAACGATCGCGGCGTCCGTCGCCGCCGTCGGCGGCACCTCCGTGGCGGGCCAGACAACGGTCAAGCCAATGGATGTCACCGCCGCCGCCCCCAATATCGTTCTCGACGTAATAACCGAGGAGGTCCTCCAGGTCACTATTAGCGGACGCGTGGTCGACACCAAGGGACAAGCCGTCTCCGGAGCCACGGTCAGCGCCAATGGCGCCAGCAGTGCGACCGACGGTTCAGGCGGTTACACTCTTCCGGCAACCGAGTGTGTCGTGGGCAAAGCCGTGGTGGTGTCGGCAACTTTCACCGACCCGGACGGCAAAACCGTGGCCGGTCAAGCCTCGGTAACGCCACAGGCTGAAGCCGAGGCGGCGCCCGACATTGTGCTTGACGTCATGCCGTCCGACAAAAAGCTGGTGACCGTTACCGGTCGTGTCCTGAGCAATACCGGCGCCGTCGTACAGGGCGCCTCGGTTACCGGAGGCGGCCAGTCAACCACCACCGGCGCCTCGGGCGATTTCACCCTGCCGGCTTTCGAGCACACTCTTGGCGAGCCGGTTTCTATATCGGCCTCGGTCACTGCCGCCGACGGCAGCACCCGCGGCGGCAATACCAGCGTCACTCCCACTGACGTCACCGCCCAGGCGCAGATTTCGATCAACATGGATACGGATGATGAAGGCGGCGACGAGGATATCGATGACGACATCGACGACCTCGAAGAGGGCGGCGGCGGCCGTAGTTTTGACGCCATCATGGCTGATTTCAACCTCATGGTCGCCGATCTGGATGGCCTGGGGCGCGAGTTTTCCAGCAATGCCGACTACTTCGAACAGCGCCTGAGAGAGCTTGGACCGGGAGCCTGCGAAGCCAGTGACGTAGCCTTCGCTCTCGGCAAAGGCAGTCGGCTCTCGGCCACCTACGCCGCCAGCCTGACCGGTCTGTTCGGCCTGTACGCCGATCTTTCCGCGGCCCTGGCCGAGGATCCTGAAAAGGACATGGGCGCCGCCGATGCCTCCTTCGACCGCGCCGTCGATCGCGAGACTCAGATCGAGGGCCGTCTGGCCGCCATGCAAGCCGCCTACGGCGCCTATCAATGCGACGAGGATGCCTCCGAGACCGACGAAGGGGATAAGGCCGACGACGAGGCTGACCCTGACAATGTCGATAAAGATGTTGAGGTCTGCGGGGACGGTATCGACAATGACGGCGACGGCGAAATTGATGAATGCGACGCCGGATGCTGTGACAAGAACGTCCAGATCACGGTCACCGACTGCGGCCTCGCGGCCGACGACATTTTCCTGATAGCCGTGGACGGCGGCGATGTCGGCGTCACCCCCAAGGGAGCCTCTAATACTTTCAATGTCGACCTCTCCCCCGGCACCCACACGATTCGTGTCACCTGCCTTGACGACGGCGGCGATCCGCTTGGAAGCGACATCGGCACGGCCTGTGTGAGCGCAGTCGTGTTTGGCACCGATGCCGGCCTGGGTGGCGGAGAACTTGCCATTGCCTACGGCGGCTCGGCCACGGTATCGTTGTACGTACCCGAAGGTCCGGCAACGGCACCGAGACAGAATTTCGACGGTTCGACTCTGCAGGGACTTGAAGGCAACTAAAATTGAATCTGTATGGCAAAGGAAAAGCCCGCCCGAACCGGCGGGCTTTTCTTTTGAACCTGTCCGGCAGCGTATCCAGAGACCTTGACAGTCCGTAACCTATTTTCTATCTTTAGAATAGAAGCAAAACTGGCTCTTTGTGATTGTGATTAATAAAACAAGGTTCCGTGTCGGGGGAGGGGAACAACACGGAACCTGAAATCGACGACTCCGTTGTCAAGTCATGTGCTCTATGACTCCGGTCGCCACAGCCCCATAGGAGCCTCAATCTCAATATCGGGAGTAATTCGATATAGTCAACGCGTGCTTTGTGCGTATACTGGTGCGTATATAGATTCCACCCCGGGCGGACGGGAAAGCACTGAAAAGACCCTGAAACTACCTGTTGATGCGCAGACTCTGACCGGATTCTTCTGACGGCCTGGTGCTTTGTCCTGATATTGCTTTCGATACTCGTCCGGGATATCGCAAATCAATAACCTCATGTATGAACCCTCGCAAACACTTTTGAGAGCAGGAAGGGTTCTAAGGATTTCCAATTGCTTGGAAAAGACAGGCTCTATCAGCATTTGGCGGATCTGATTCCCGATGCCCTGTGCATCCTTCAGGACAATCGCCTCAAGTTTGCGAATGCATCTTTTGTCCGGCTGTTTGGTTACGATCGAAAGGAATTGGATGATGCCTTCGATTTCTACCGACTGGTCAGGGATGAAGACCGGGAAACTGTCCGGCAACGCTACGAGAGCCGCCTCGCCGGTGTCAGCGTACCCACGACTCTTCGGTCAAACCTGGTCAGGGCAAACGGCTCCACCGTGCCCTGCGAAACCTCCGCCACCCTGATCGATTTCGACCGGCGGCCGGCCGCCCTCGTAATAATCCGTGATGTAAGTGAGCAAACCGGGGTTGAGCGGGCGCTGAAACATTCGGAGACGCTTCATCGACGCCTTTTCGAAACCATGCTGGAGGGCGCCTACCAGACCCGTCCGGACGGAACCATCATTACCGCCAATCCGGCACTGGTATCCATGCTGGGGTTCGATTCGGTCGAGGAATTGCAGACCTCGGCACAGGCCGGTGATCTTTATGTCAGCCCGGAAGAACGCAAAAAATTCGTCAGCAGGTTGGAAAAGGACGGTGAATTGCGCAATGTCGAATTCGACTTGAAGCGCAAGGACGGGACGTACATAACGGTGTTGGAGAACGCTCGGGTGGTGCGGGATGATTCGGGCGGGGTGGCCCACTACGAGGGCCTGCTCACCGACATTACCGAGAGACAACAGTCCGGGGCGGCCCTGGAATCGGCCAAGGAACAGCTTGAGGCGACCCTCGACGCACTGCCCGATATTCTTTTCAGGACGGACCGAGAGGGACTGCTCTACGAGTTCCGCGCTCCCGACCCCGAGCTTCTGTACCTACCGCCGGCCGATTTTCTGGGCAAGAAGGTCACCCGGATACTTCCGGAAAACGCGGCCCGGACGGTCATGAAGGCCATTGGGGAGGTCGTGAAGTCCGGGAAGTCCAAAGGCGCCGTCTACTCTCTGGAGATGGGTGGAGAAGAGAGATGGTTCGAGCTATCCATGGCCGCCACCGGCGATCTGACCAAACCGGAGGGACGCATCACCGCTCTGGTGCGCGACATCACGAACCGTAAACGAAACGAACAGAAACTTGAGCAGACCACCCGCGACCTGGAATCCGATCGCAAGGAGCTGTCGGAAAAGAACATCGCCCTGAACCAGATCCTGGAGCACATCGAAGGTCAAAAACGCAACTACCGCCTTCAGGTGTGCAGGGACATCGAGGATACGATCATGCCCTATGTCGAACGTCTGGAACGTAAGGCCGAGGCTACTTCCGATCGGGACATCGAGGATCTCAAAGCGGCTCTGAGAATGGTCCTCTCGAAGGATATCGATGAGCACCAGGCCCGATACAGCCGACTGACCTCCAGGGAATCCGAGATTTGTGAGATGATTAAGGCCGGTATGTCGTCCAAAGAAATCGCCGAATCATTGAACCTGTCGGTGGCGACCATTCTGAAGCACCGGGAGCATGTTCGCGAGAAGCTCGGCATTACCGGGAGGAGCATGAGCCTCTCGACTTACCTCCGGACTCACTGAGAGGTATCGACTTCGAGACGCGACCCGGCCGTAATGGGTTAAAGACCGGATGCGGCGTGCGGGGCGAGGGCTAACTGCCCCGGTCCTATGGTCTCCGTAAGTAGTTCTTCGAGCTGCTCTTTCAACTCATCGAGATCCTTCAGAAAATCCTGTCTTTTGCGCTGCCGGAATTGCTGAGCCAGCGTGCGGTAGTATTCGATGCCGTCATTCAGGTTTTGCCTGAAATCATCGAAATAGCGGTTGTTGCGCTCGATCAGCCCGATGGCGTTTCTTTGCATTTCATCGCGCAGGTATTCGACATACAACTCCAGCTCGGTTACAAACATATGCCGGCGGGCCTGATCCTTTAGCAGGCTGAGCCGCCCGTAAAGCGCAACGAGAAGGCCAGGCCCAAACATGCCGTAAATACAATCTATCAAGCTC
>CAZVUZ010000071.1:5440-16211 GCA_964630485.1 uncultured Ignavibacteriales bacterium | reverse complement strand
CTAAGTTTGTGCTTGCGCTCAATTGTCGACTGCATTATACTATACCTACCGATCCACGTGGGACGGTGGGTAAATCAGTAGATTTTAGACTAGTAAGTCGTTTGCATTCGAGAGAAAGGGCGTGCGAGTGCGGATGGGCACTATGGCGTCATACGCAGGCTAGTGGCGTGGAGGACCATGATATGCATGAAGTCACAAAATGGGATGCGAACCGGATGATAGAGGCTATTCGCTTTCTGCATGACGATACTGCAGATTTCTTGAATCGATCAGGTTCACACCATGCGCCAGGTTCGCGAGCGGCTCAAGAGCTAAGCGATTCCACGACAGCGAAGTACATGCAGATTGCCTACGACCAAGCCTTTCTGCAGATCGAGGGAAGCGCAGATCATCTAATGGCCTTCACGAGAGCCGTCGTCGAGCCCGTACAGGCCTTTGCGCCGTTCACTTGTGTGCGTGTATGTGTCGAATCGTCGGCTCGTGCCATGTGGCTGCTCGACCCAAGGATCACTGCGATGGACAGGATCCAGCGCTGCTTTACACTTCGACTGGATTCTTCACGCCAGCTACGAATCTTCGCAGATAGTGACAGCGACCCTGTCCTCATGGAGCACGCTAAATCGCGCATAGAAAGGATTCGCAGGCAAGCTATCGACTTGGGCTTTGGCACGCCGATGAAGTGGCGAATGCCAACCAAGAGCAATCTTGTTGCGGACTTCTTGGGTGAAGAAGCAACATATCGACGCTTGTCTGGATTCGTTCACTCGGACGCCAATTCCATTATACGACAATGTCTCAAGGTGACTGATGCGCCTGAGTTTACGTCGGTACATGGCATGAGCCAGAATCAAAATACGGTGCACATGGAAAAGACGCTCAGAGTTGTGGATGTCGCTTGGCTATGCATATGCCTCGGGAGTGCCGTCAGTCAACCGTTATTACGTCAGTGCGAGCTTATGGGTTGGGACATAAGAGACTTGAGGAAGATCGTGAGTAATGCTTATCATCGTATGGGCGTTCCTTGTTAGTACTAAGCCACTTTTAACAAAAAAATGCTCTTGGAGGAGGTACTTGAATGCGTGTAGCTATTGTGTTATCTAGTTTTGTTTTACTTATGATGGTGGGGTGTGCTGCGCCAGTGAAGTTGACTGGGTACCCAAGTGAAGAGGCTGGCAACAATTCAAAAGAAGATTGTAAGATCAAGTACGAAACCGTGAGAGTGCTTGGCTCGTTACCCGAAGAAGGAACCTACGTCGAGCTAGGTTATATGAATGTAAGTCAGGAATCGTCGTCGCAATTAGTGCACTCGTCAGAGGAGAAGCAAATTCAGGAAGCGAGAATCCAAGCTTGCATATGGGGCGCTGACGCAATCGTGGTAATAGGCAGTCAAGCCGATAAGGGGACGGAATTCTGGTCAGGTTGGAAGGACAATAGGGAGACGAAGATAATCGCGATTAAGTATAAGTAGGTGTAGGGCCTAATCAGATTCCCTCGGTTGTTCTGGCGATTAGCGGGGCAAGCATGAGAGGGTGATGCCCTGGCTCCGCGTCTTACCCGCCATACGAATGTTTACCATAAATCTAAAATAAAAGTTGACAGGTCGAGACTGTATGTTATATATTCCCCCCACGAAAATTAAATAACAGGGTGAAGAACCCGGAAGTTTGTGAAAATTATCACAATGCCAAAGAATGTACCAAAGACCAGCGCCGTTGTCATCGACGGCAAAGACTTACAGCAACTCTTCACGGCACTCAAATCTCAAGGCTACAATCTCAAAGGACCCGTCGTTCGCGACAGCGCCATCGTCTTAGACGAAATAACCAGCGCGGACGAATTGCCCGTGGGGTGGCATGATGATCAGGATGCCGGCCGCTACCGTCTTACGCACGGCAAGGACAAGGCCTGTTTCGATTACAATCTCGGATTGCAGTCGTGGAAGAAATTCCTGTTTCCACCAACCCGCAAACTGTGGGAGGCTCGCCGCGACGGCCGGCAGTTCACGGTTCATCCGCATGACGAGGTGATCGAGAAGCAGGCCTTCATCGGCGTCCGCGCCTGCGAGATAAAGGCGATGGAGGTCCAGGACAAGGTGCTCACGACGGGTGAGCACAAGGATCCCTTCTACCGACAACGCCGTGAGAATCTCTTCATTGTGGCCGTCAACTGTACCCGCGCCGGCGGCACCTGCTTCTGCGCCTCAATGAAAACCGGTCCCCGCGTCGAGAGCGGCTTCGACCTGGCCCTGACGGAGATAACCGAAAGCAAGCGCCACTACTATGTGGCCGAGTCCGGTTCCGAGAAGGGCGCCGAGGTGCTCAAGGAGATCACGACCACCGAGGCCGGCCAGCCGGAGATCGACCGCGCTTCCAAAGCCGTCGACAAAGCGGCGGCTTCCATGGGCCGTAAGCTCGAAATGAAGGGGCTTAAGGAAGATCTGGATAAGAACTTCGACCACCCGCACTGGGATGAGATAGCCGACCGCTGTCTGACCTGCGGCAATTGCACCATGGTGTGTCCGACCTGTTTCTGCATGAATGTCGAAGACAGTACCAGCCTTGTCGGTGACCGGGCCGAGCGCAGCCGCAAGATGGATACCTGCTTCACGGTCGATTTCTCGTATATCCACGGCGGTAGTATTCGATCTTCGGAGAGCGCCCGCTATCGCCAGTGGCTGATGCATAAGTTGTCCTACTGGCAGGACCAGTTCGGGTCCTTCGGATGCGTGGGCTGCGGCCGCTGTATTACCTGGTGCCCGGTGGGGATCGATATCACCGAGGAGGCGGGGATAATACGCAAGCGCTGAGGAGCGAAAATTATTACTCGAATGGAGAGGATACAGGGCATGGAAAATCTTGAGCGCGTATTGAGGGAGCATCCCTTTCTTGAGGGGATGTCGGACGACCAGATCAAACTGCTCGTCGGGTGTGCCAAGAATGTTGCTTTCAAGGAAGGCGAGTTCATCTTCCGCGAAGGTGAGCCGGCCGATTCGTTCTATTTTATCCGTCACGGCAAGGTGTTGGTTGAGAGCCACGTCCCGCAGAAGGGGGCGATAATCATACGCACCCGCGAGGAAGGTGAGATCTTCGGCTGGTCGTGGATGGTTCCGCCCTTCCGCTGGCATTTCGACGCCCGGGCGGTGGAACTGACGCGGGCTATTTCGCTTGACGGCAAGTGCCTGCGTGAAAAATGTGAGGAAGATCATGATCTGGGCTATGAGATCATGAAGCGATTCGCACTGATCATAGCCGAACGCCTGGAGGCAACCAGGCTCCAACTAATGGATATTTATGGCAATGGACCATCAAAGTGAAATAATTATACCGACGGTTCACAGCGACGCCATGGTGGGCAAACCGTTCGCCATCCGCCGCGTGATCAAGGAGTCCCACGACACCTTTTCGTTACAGCTGGCGCCCCAGAGCGGGGCCGCCGAGTATCCCTTTGCGCCCGGGCAGTTCAATATGCTGTATGTTTACGGGGTGGGGGAGGTGCCGATTTCGATCAGCGGCGATCCGACCAAGCCCTCGACGCTGGTGCACACCACCCGCGAAGTGGGGACGGTGACGAGCGCCATGCGCAAGCTTAAGGTCGGCGACACCATCGGCGTGCGCGGCCCCTACGGCAGTTCGTGGCCGGTGGAAAAGGCCGAGGGCTCCGATGTGGTGCTGGTTACCGGCGGCATCGGCCTCGCGCCTTTGCGCCCGGTGATTTATTACCTGCTGGCCAATCGCAACAAATACGGCCGTATCGCCCTGCTCTACGGCGCCCGGACCCCGGAGGACATTCTCTTCCGCAAGGACCTCGAACGATGGCGGGGACGATTCGATTTCGAGACTTTCCTGACCGTCGACCGGGCCAGCGGCGCCTGGCGCGGCAATGTCGGGGTGGTGACGCAATTGATCAAGCGTTCGCCCTTCGATCCCCTGCACACCGTCGCCATGGTGTGCGGTCCGGAAATCATGATGCGTTTTACGGTTATGGAACTGGAAAAACGCGGTGTTACCTTCGACAATATTTTCGTCTCGATGGAGCGCAATATGAAATGCGGCATCGGCCTGTGCGGGCACTGTCAACTGGGCCCGACGTTCGTCTGCAAGGACGGGCCGGTGTACTGCTATGAGCAACTGAAGGACGTTTTCACGAAACGAGAAATGTAGCATGGCCACGACAAAAAACCCCAAGCTGGCGGTGTGGAAATTCGCCTCCTGCGACGGCTGTCAGTTGTCGCTTCTCGACTGCGAGGACGAATTACTCACCGTCGCCGAGCACGTACACATTGCCAATTTCCCTGAGGCCTCGCGGGCGGTAGAAAAGGGGCCGTATGATATTTCACTGGTGGAGGGATCCATCACCACGCCCCACGATGCCGAGCGTATTCACAAGATCCGCCGGATGTCGAAGACGCTGATAACGATCGGCGCCTGCGCCACCGCCGGCGGTATCCAGGCATTGCGCAATTTCAAAGATGTCAACGATTTCGTGTCGGCGGTTTACGCCTCTCCGGAATATATCTCGACGTTGAAGAAATCCACGCCCATCGCCGACCACGTTTTCGTCGACTTCGAGCTGCGCGGGTGCCCGATCAACAAATACCAGCTGGTCGAGGTGCTCAACGCCTATCTCAACGGCCGCAAGCCGAACATTCCCACCTACAGCGTTTGCGTCGAATGCAAGCGGCTTGGAAATGTCTGCGTCATGGTGGCGACCGGGGCAACCTGCCTCGGGCCGGTTACCCAGGCCGGATGCGGCGCGCTTTGTCCGTCCTTCAACCGCGGCTGTTTCGGGTGCTTCGGACCCAAGGAAACACCCAACACCGCCTCGCTGGCCCGTCAATTCATCGAGATGTCCGTTCCGGCCGATGATGTCGTGAGAACCTTCCGCGGATTCAATGCCTATGCCGAACCGTTCCGCAGAGAGAGCGAAGCCCATGAAAAGTAGAAAGATAAAAGTCGATTACCTGGCCCGGGTCGAGGGTGAGGGCGGCCTGTTGGTCAAGGTCAAGGGTGACCGCGTTACCGACGTGGAGTTCAACATCTTCGAGCCGCCGCGTTTTTTCGAAGCTTTCCTGCGCGGACGCCGCTATTACGAGGCCCCCGATATTACCGCCCGCATATGCGGCATCTGCCCGGTGGCCTACCAGATGAGTTCGTCCCATGCCATGGAAATGGCCTGCGGCGTGAAGGTGGAAGGCCCCCTGCGCGAGCTGCGGCGCCTGCTGTATTGCGGTGAGTGGATCGAGTCGCACGTCCTGCACATATTTATGTTACATGCGCCCGACTTTCTGGGTTACCAGGATGCCATCCTCATGGCCAAGGATCACCCGGAGGTGGTCGAGCGGGCCCTGAAGCTCAAGAAAATCGGCAATGACCTGATGATTTTGCTCGGCGGCCGCGAAATCCATCCCGTAAGTCCCCGTGTCGGAGGTTTCTACAAGGTGCCGACAAAGGCGCGGTTGCAGGAGATGGTTGAACCCCTCAAGTGGGCGCTCGATGTTGCCATGGAATCAATAGCCTGGACCGCGACGCTTCCCTTCCCCGATCTTGAGCGCGATTACGAATTCGTCTCTTTGCGCCACCCGAAGGAGTATCCCCTGTGTGAGGGGCATGTCGTCTCCAGCAAGGGTATTGATATCGAGATAAAGGACTTTCTGGATACTTTCGAAGAGCACCATGTCGAGCACTCGACCTCATTGCAGGCGAGTGTGATCGGTCGCGATGATTACCTGGCCGGCCCGGCGGCCCGGTACAGCAACAACTTCGACCGCCTGCCTGGATCGATACAGGATGCCGCCCGCAAGGCCGGGCTCGGTGAGACCTGCGAGAATCCCTTCAAAAGTATCGTGGTGCGGGCTGTGGAAACGGCCTTTGCGTGCCATGAGGCCCTGCGGATAATCGAGCATTACGAGATGCCCGACAAGCCCTTCGTCGAGACAACGCCGAAGGAGGCTACGGGCCACGGATGCACCGAGGCTCCGCGCGGCCTGCTCTATCATCGCTACCGGATCGACGGCGAAGGTATCATACAGGATGCCCGCATAATCCCGCCGACTTCGCAGAATCAGCGGGCCGTGGAACGGGATTTGCGGCTCTTCGTAGAAAAGAACCTGCACCTTACCCAGGATAAACTCACCTGGCAATGCGAACAGGTCGTGCGCAATTACGATCCATGCATAAGCTGCTCCTGCCATTTCCTGAACCTGAAGATCGAGCGCAGTTAGGGTACCATGGTGGAAAAGCGAAAACCCGTCGCCGTAGTCGGGGTTGGTAACGACTTCCGGCGCGACGACGGGGTGGGCCTTTTCGTGGCCCGGCGCATTCACGAATTGAATCCGGAGAATGCGCAGGTCACCTGCGGTGTGCCCGACGGCACAGCTATTCTTGAGGCTTGGAGCGGTACGCAATTGGCGATTGTCATTGACTGCGTTTCTTCGGGCGCACCTGCGGGACAAATATACCGTTTTGACGCTCTCGCCGAGCCTCTGCCGGAATCCCTCTTCAGCCGCGTCTCGACTCATTGTTTCAGCGTCATCAAGGTGATCGAACTGGCCCGCGCGGTTGGTCGTCTGCCCGACCGACTACTGGTTTATGGCATAGAGAGAGGCGAAACCAACGCCGGGGAGGGACTCACGCCCGAAGTCGGGTGTTCTGCCGAAGTCGTTGTTAATCAGATAGTTGCCGATATCGACGGGCTTGCCGGTTAGAATCCGGGCGATTCACATCACGAATAAATCCCAGACAGCAGGCCAGGAGGGCTAATCGACTTGGAGAGCGCCTATAGGGGCGGTTTACCGGTTAACCGATAAAAAGTCAGGGCGGGAGCACGCCTCAATCGGTAGCTGAAACGTTTCTTCCCGCCCCCTGACACCCCCTCATTGATCTACTTGCTGACACAATTAAGTAAATGTAGCTGACAAAAACTGTCAGTCGTAGAGAAAAAATGTCTCAAAAGTGTTGAAAAAGTGATCGTTTTCAGTTATTTTGTCAATAGGTAAACGCCTACCGGTAGAAGGACAGTATTATGGACCTTGGGAGGGGCCCCGGCCCGTATGCTGCAAACAATGACGGAGAGTCTTTAGGATCAATGGTCAATCAGCGATTGCGTGTTCATCGCCTGGGAGTATTGCTGGCCGATAACGGTCAGTTCCAATCCTATCAGGCAACCAACATACGCACAGGCGAAAGTTGTTTTATCAAGATTGCGTCGGACAGGTCGGAAACGGACCGGGCGCAACTCACTTCGGTTCTGGAGCGTTCTTACCGCAACCAGGGCGACATTCGCAGTGCCTTTGTAAATCGGGCAATATCCAAGTTTCGGCATGAGGGTCACGTTTATGTCGAGTATCCCTACCTCGACTCGAGAAACTGGCAGGTACTCACTGAAGACATTTTCATACTTCATCTCGATTCGCTTCTGACGCAGATGGCCGTCATCATAGATTATCTGCATGTTCTGGGGCTTGTGCATTGCGACATCAAGCTCGGCAATTTTATGGTGACAGGAATTGGGGATTCGCCGCGATTGAAACTTATCGACATGGATTTCCTGCGGCGGGCCGGCGCCGAGCCCGAGGCCTGGGTGTTCGGGACACCGAAGCATATAGCTCCGGAAATACTCGAGAACCGGGCGGTTGTTGTTCAGTCCGACAGTTACTCGTTCGGGGTGTCCCTGGAAAAATGTCTCGATCGGGCGGAGAGTAATGGAAAGATAGGATCCCGGAGCAGTGCTCCGACTCGGAACCTGAGGTCTCTATGTAAGGCCTTGCAGGAACCGGACTACATCCGTCGCCCCCGCTACCTGTTACAGGCACTGCGTGATCACGATATAATCGATGGCCGGCAATTCGAGAGGAGTCAGAAGACGCTTCTGGCGGCGGGGTTGCTCAACAGTTTCCGGGTCCAATACCGGGCCAGTCTGAAGTGCGGCGGCAACCTGTCGGGGTTTTTGGAGCGCAACCGGGTTTTCGGATTATCAGAGGAGCTGATCACGGCTCTTGATGCTTTGCTCGCCAGGGCCCCTCTGGCGACCTATCGCATCCTCCGTGATTGCGTGCGCGCGGCTGAAATCCGACGTGCCGGCGACTACTGGCTGCTGAAGCTGCCGGACGAATTTGCTGCCAAACTCTATCGTTTCCTGGACGGTGAGCCGGCCAGGTATGCTCGGGGTTGGTCTGACCATGAGATCCGCAACTCTTCCGATCCCGGGAAAGTCCTCAAGCGTTCAATTCTCCTCCGCCGGGATGGCAGAACCGAGAAGGCCTATCTGCTGTTGTCGCAGGAGGTTGACTGGAGGCGCCTGGACTATGAAGGGGCGCAAAATGGCCTCGCGGAATCGGTGCTTCGAGAGTTGTCCGATCAGGCAATTGCCCTCAATCGTCAAGGCGAGGCGGCGGAATACCTCGAGAAGGTCAACGAAATTCTCGATAGCCGTCAGGAGACGGATTTTGAGGTCGTTTATCGTTTGGCCATGAGATACCTGCTAACGGGGCGGAGCGAACCCGCGGCACGGCTGATCAGGCAGACGATTGACAGCGAAGCGGATGCCGTTGACAGCAGTTTTATGCTTAACCTGAGGCGGCTGGACGGCCTCTTGATGAAGGCCGAATCCGCCACCACGATTGATGAGTATCTGGAAGATACGGCCGGGCGAGCCCGGAAGTTGTGTTGTCACGACGTTGCGGTGCTTTGCACGTACAACCGGGGTGTCCGCGCCTGGTCCCGGGGAGATTTTGTGCAGGCGAATAAGTTGCTTATCCAGGCTCTGGAAGAGGTTGAGGACCACGGGGTTGATAGCCAGAGAATGACCGTGCTCAGCGTCCTGAGTATGTTGTCCTTTGAGACTGGCGGCTACGAGCAGGCTCTGAAGTATGGTCGCCTTGCCAGTAGGCTGGAGCCGGGGCCTCGTGATCGAGTCCCGCTTGGGTCGGTGATACTCGGTTTATGCTCGGCATATATCCGTCTGGGGCTTTTTCAGAAAGCGGATTACTGGTTACAGCGGTACCTCGGAACATTTGCCAACACAGGTGATTCGACCGCAATCGCCGGCTACTATGCCATAAAGGGTTTTCTCAAGTTGAACTCGGGTGAACTTGAATCGGCCGAGGATGCTTATCACCGGGCACTGGAAATCATTGATGACGGGGTGGGGGGAAAGAGTTTTCCGAAAGCAATGCAGTGGCTGGCCGAAATCGCGCTGTACCGGGGACAGGGCGAAGAGTGCGACAGATACCTCGATCAATCGCGGCAACTTTTCAGAGATCTTCATGACGATGGCAGTGTGGCGGAAATCGATCTCGTAGCGATTCTCAACAGAATTTATAATCGTGGCGAAGATTGCTTGCCGGAGTTGAGCCAGAACCTTGTTGTACTCGAGAAAAACCAGCGGTGGTACTTTTCCGCACTGACCCTTTTTCACATCATGTTGCTGTCTCGCAACAACATCGCGCGGGACACGGTCGTTTCCTCATTCGACAACATCTGGGAAAAGGTTAGTGAGGCCGGCGCACCGTTGTTCCGGGCCATGTTGCGAATGAAGAGCCTTGGCACCGGCGGTAGCCGCGATGGGACGGGCAGAATCCCCACATTGAAAGAAGCGTACACGATTCTGGAGAAAGGCGGGCAACGGTTTCTGGCGATGTTGCTCTGTTGTGAGATCAGCAGGGATTATGGATTGTCCCGGAAGCACAAGTTGGCTCGAAAGTACTGTCTCCGTGCCATCTCCCTGGCCGAGGCGCTGAATAATGAACGGCAGAAGGAGTTGCTGGTTAAACGGATGGGCGATGCCGGGGAGGCCATCGAAACCGGCCTGGTCGATTCGATTTACCATATTTCCGAAGTCCTGAATGAACTGGACAACTACGAAGACTCTCTTAAGAGCCTCGTCCAGTTTGCCGTCGATGAAACCGGTGCCGAGCGAGGGGTCTTGCTGATCAAGAGGGAGCTACGTGAGGAACTGCAGGTTATTGCCTATGTCAATTGCGACGAGGAGAGCCTGACCGATATTCAATCAATAAGCTCCAATATACCGACCATGGTGACGAGTGATGAACAAACGATGTTGATCGACAATGCCGTGGTCGATGCGCGCACCAGGAATTGCAAGAGCATTCTGATGCACAACATCCTCTCCGTTGTCTGCACGCCTATCATACACGATGGCGCTCTGATCGGGGCGCTCTATCTGGATCATCATGCGATTCCGTCCCTGTTCGCCCCCGAGGATATTACCTATATCAAGGCCATCGCCAATTTCATTGCCCGGGTATTACCGACAATACGCAAGTTTCGCGGAGTGCGCCTGACACTGCAGCAAATGCAGGTGGATATCCACGGGCGGGGCCGGCAGTTCGAATTCGTAACCGTGGATCCGCACATGAAGGAACTCCTCACCAAGCTTCCCGAGATAGCAAGAAGCCCGGTTCCGGTGCTGATTTTGGGGGAGAGCGGCACCGGCAAGGAGATACTCGCGCATTTAATCCACGATTTCAGCCTGCGCCGTGAAATGCCCCTGTTGAAAATGAACTGCGCCGCGATCGCCGGCACCCTGATAGAGAGTGAGCTGTTCGGCATCGCCAAACATGTTGGCCTCGCGCTTAAACGCAACGTCGCCTTCTTTACGCTTGAAATGTCGGCTGAACAGCTCATCCAGCGTATGGTTGCCCAGGATACCGGCATCGATTCACAGAAGCTCCGGTCCGCAAAGCTGACCGACACCGAAGCCCAGCAGGTTGTCCACTCACTAGGCGTGCTTTCTGAATCGCGTATCTTCCTTG
>CAZVUZ010000071.1:0-5430 GCA_964630485.1 uncultured Ignavibacteriales bacterium | reverse complement strand
CGGCCGCGGACGGCGGTACGTTGTTGCTCGATGAGATCGGTGATATGCCCGTTGATCTGCAACCCAAGTTGCTGCGAGTGGCGGAGTACCAGGAGTTCGAAAAGGTCGGATCCAACAGGAGAGTTGTTACCGACGTCAGGCTGGTATATTCCTCCAATCGTGATCTGGAACAAATGATCTCCGACGGGACGTTCCGCCGGGATCTCTATTATCGAATTAGTACGATCAAGATAAACATCCCACCGCTGCGAGAGCGCCGGGATGACATTCCCGTTCTGATCGATTATTTCTTTGGGCTGTTCGGAAAGGGACGCCTGATACCCCGACTTACCGAGACAGCCATGAGATTGCTCGTGAAATATGACTGGCCCGGAAATGTGAGGGAACTGAGGAATCTCGTCGAACGATGGTGTATAATTCATGCTGGGGAGAGTATTGGCGAGGGCAAGCTGCCGAAGGAAATCAGGGGTGCGGGTTCCTTGGAATCGGCGAGCTTTGGGATCGATGGTGAAGACAGCCGATCTGTGGTTGTTCAGGCGCTTGAGCGCACGCGGGGAAACAAGGCCGCCGCCGCTCGGTTTCTGGGGTGGTCCCGCTCAAGATTGATCAGGAAAATAAAGAAATTCGGTATTGAAAACTGACAGAGACCCGGATAGGATTGACCGGATATCCTACTGGACGCCTTGAGTGTATCATAAAAGTCATTGTGAGTTAACGAGTTTTCTTTTTTCGGCCATTTTGACCGAACGAAAAATGTTGACCGACGGCGAACTCGAACCGGTCAAAGAGCGCTAAACCTTTTATTCTGAGAGCTTTACATGTTTACCTGAAGATCAATTATATTTGGCATCGTGGTTGTTATGACCTCGGGTGTGACGACGGTTATTAACCTGATACATCGGAGGTACCATGAAATCACGATCACTAAGGGCAGTACTGGTTTGCTATCTGTTCGCAATCCTTGTCACCGGCCTTGCCGGCTTGCTAACCACACCGTCAGCGGTTCTCGCCGACGGTGGCATCAGCCCAATCCCCGGCGAGACCCTGATTGGTGACACTAACGGAGGAATAACCAGTTTCGCACCTGACTGGGAAGAGGATGATCCGAATACTGCCGAAAATTTGACCGATCTGGAAATCGCCCGGCTTCTTTTGGAAATCGGAACCGGAGTGATTTTTTAGAATGAAACTGACAGGAGAAGGAAGGTTTGGGGGGCAAATCCCCCCAAACAACTCAGAAATGACTAAACTAAGCAAGATGTTGTTGCTAATCAACTTGCTCAGCCATCGACGCAGCGTGTCGCTGAAGAACATACAGGAGGTCTGCGATATTCCGGAACGTACCGCCTATCGGTATCTTCGTGAGTTGTCGGAGTCCAACATTCCCCTGTATTATGACCGGTTTCACCGCGGTTATCGTCTCAGCGGCGCTGCTGACAGGAATCTTCCTGATGTCGGTCCCGATCACACCGTGTTGGTCGGGCTGGCTCTCAAGATGCTGGCGGCTCGCCTTAGTCCTGATTATCGCAACGATGTCGAGAATCTGATCCAGAAATTCTGTTCGCATCAGGATATGCCCGTCGAACAGATTCTGCGCCCGTATCAACAGCAGATCGAGGAACTGTCGACCGACGAAGATTTTTCTGATCTTGTTACCTCGGTGCTGATGACGGCGGCGGTGGTATGCCGGTGGAAAGTGCGTCTGACGAGCCGAAACTCCAAAGGGGAGGAGTCACAACCGGAATTATCCGAACCTCGCCTGCGCTTCGACGGTGGCTGGCAGGTCGTGGGCGGCGAGGATCCGACATCGGTCAGACTTCCGTTGGAAGACATCAAGAAGGTTTCGATTCTGCAGGACCGCGCTACCGGCTGAGCAATGCCCGACGTTTCGGGAGACGGGGTTCCGGGATGTCGTGCACAATCTCTTTGATTACAACTTAATTTTCGCCGCTCACGCAGCACCGACCGGGGAAAAACAGGGTTGGATTTCGTCCATAATCGTGTGCAAAGGTCGCCTGACGTCTCGGACCCGGCCGCCGGTGACTATTTGTGTGCCTGTGACTTTTTGATCCTGGCCCAGGTATCGCGCAACGTAACGGTGCGGTTGAATACCAACCGACCGCCGACCGCTGTCTCACGATCGACACAGAAATACCCCTGCCGCTCGAACTGGTAGATTGCGCCCGGCTCGGCGCCCTTCAGCGACGGCTCCACGCGGCAGGCCGAAAGCACTTTCAGCGAGTCGGGGTTTATGCAGTCTTTGAAGTCGGCGCCTTCTTCGACATCCAGGGGATTTTCACGCGTGAAAAGGTTGTCGTAAATGCGCACTTCGGCCTCGATGGCGTGGGCCGCCGAAACCCAGTGCATGGTGGCTTTAACCTTGCGGCCGTCGGGGGCGGAACCGCCTTTTGTCTCCGGGTCGTAGGTGCAGCGCAGTTCGATTACTTCTCCGCTATCGTCCTTGATAACATCCACACAGGTCACGAAATAGGCATAGCGCAGGCGCACCTCACGGCCCGGCGCGAGGCGGAAGAACTTCTTCGGCGGGTCCTCCATGAAATCCTCGCGCTCGATATAAAGTTCCCTGGAGAAAGGGACCTCACGCGAGCCGGCTGACGGATCCTCCGGGTTGTTGACGGCGTCCATCTCCTCGAGGAGGTCGTCGGGATAATTGTCAATGACCACCTTCAGCGGATTGAGGACCCCCATCACCCGGGGGGCGTGTTTGTTCAGGTCCTCGCGAACGCAGTGTTCGAGCATGGCGATATCGGCGATACTGTCGCGGCGCTTGGCCACTCCCGCCCGCTCGATGAAAGTCCGGACGGCGGCCGGGGTGTAGCCGCGGCGACGGATTCCTGAAAGCGACGGCATGCGCGGGTCGTCCCAACCCTCGACAAAACCCTCGTCAACCAGCTGGATGAGCTTGCGTTTGCTCAGGACGGTGTAGCTTATATTGAGGCGGGCGAACTCGATCTGCTGGGGATGGTAGACGCCCAGTTCGTTGAGAAACCAGTCATAAAGCGGTCGGTGGTCCTCGAAATCCAGATCACAGAGCGAGTGGGTAATCCCCTCAACCGAGTCCGACAGGCAGTGGGTGAAATCGTACATGGGATAGATGCACCACTTGTCGCCGGTGCGGTGGTGGCTGGCGCGGAGGATGCGGTAGATGACGGGATCGCGCATGTTCAAATTGCCCGAGGCCATATCGATTTTAGCTCGCAGGACCCTTGAGCCGTCGGCAAACTCGCCCTCGCGCATGCGGCGGAAAAGGTCCAGGTTTTCCTCGATGGTTCGATCCCGATACGGGCTGTTTTTGCCCGGTTCGGTGAGAGTGCCACGGTACTCGCGGATTTCCTCAGCGGTGAGGTCGCAGACATAGGCCTTGCCCATCTCGACCAGCGTGACGGCGTAATCGTAGAGGCGTTCGAAGTAATCCGAGGCATAGAACTCGCGGTCTTCCCAGTCAAAACCGAGCCAGCGCACATCGGCCTTGATCGAGTCAACGTACTCTACCTCTTCCTTGGTCGGATTGGTGTCGTCGAAACGGAGGTTGCATTTGCCGCCGTAACGCTCGGCCATACCGAAATCGAGGCAAATGGCCTTGGCGTGGCCGATATGCAGATAACCATTCGGCTCCGGGGGAAACCGGGTATGCACGCGTTTCTCGAATTTACCGGTGCGGTTGTCCTCGTCGATAATGTCGGTTATGAAATGCGACGGGAGTTTGTTTTCTTCGTTATTGGCCATGATCGAGTGTTCCTTTTAAGCGTTTGTTGCCGGCGGCCGGTGGGGCGGCTCAGCCTTTGAACCTGCCGGTCTAATCTAAACGAACAGGCGTAAGTATAGTTTCCTAAAGCCCACCAGGAAAGGATAATATACGTTTCAAAAGCGCCTGCTCAAGTCCGGCAAATTCGAGGCGTAGAGACTTGCCACTATGGTTGACAACAACGCCCCTTTTGCCTAAATTCTTACCTGTTTCAGTGATAAATATGCCGGCAGGGTTGTGTGCGGAGGGAGTTGGTCTGTCAACATTGCTTGAAAAAATCAACCGGGTTTTGAGGCAGTCCCTGATTGCCGCGACTCTGACTCTGTTGGTCCTCCTGACAGCGGTGTCGTCGTATGCTGGGAACTGGCTCAAAACTAATCCGGACGCCGACACGGCTTACTTGCCGTATCGGGTCACAACCATTCGACAGGTAGACTACCACGGTAAACGCCTGCGCCAGTTGAATCCAATCCAGGTGTATCGGGAGGCATGCGGCACGCTGGAGAATGGGATTGTAATGAACGCCTATAATCCCCAACTGGGAGTGGACGAGTCAGCTGTTTTCGATGCCCTGGCCTACCCCTACGAGAGTACGCTCGATGATGACCAGATAGGTCTTATCGTAGTAGATTATCGCTTCTATCACGACAGTCGGCGTAACCGCAGGTTGATTGCGGGTCCTGCCTACGGGCGTGACAGCCTCTGGTTAATCCTGAAGGATATCGAAGAGGACACCATTCCCGCGCAAAAGGTCTTCCTCGACAGCGGTACTGACGGAACCGGTGACGGTTGCTGGCGTCCGGAACCGAAAATCCTGCTGGTCGAGGATTATGACTTTGACGGTTTGACAGAGATATTCTGTTACAACAATACGCTCGCCGAAGGAACGGAAAAGGCCCTCTTCTGCGTTGAGCTGGAGACACTGAGGCTTGAGTGGTCGGTGCCGGTGGCGCCACTCTTAAACTCACATCATTTCTTCGCCAATATGGATTCCGCAAATCCGGCTGTTGTTTTCACCTCTTACAACCCCAAGAACGGCGCGTCTGATACTCTGTTTAGCGATCTTTATCAATACCTGACTGTGATCAACAGCAAAGGCCATATTACCTTCAATCGCATAATCGGTGAGAAACACGGTGGTACGAACATCGTGCCTGCATGGAACCATCGCGGCTGGCTGATCACGCATGAACTCCCAATTACCGGAGAGAGTGAGCGGGACGGAAGCAGCCCGGGATCATACTACCTGAGTCTGCTTGACGAGAACTTCCAAACACTGCTCATCGCCACGGTCAGAGGTAAGCCCTCGTGCCTGTGGACAGAGACCTGGGGAGAGGAAAGCTCGGAGGCGGCTTACGTAATTACGGATGACGCCACTCTCCAGGTATTCGACCGGAAGCTGGAGTTGCTCGAAGAAACAGCTGCCCCGAGAACCGAACTGTTCTTCGGCAGAGTTCGAGTAAAAGGTCATAACGATTCTTGCCTCGTGTTCTCGAACGGTCTCTTCACGCGGAGGCTGGAGCCGTTGCTGGTATTTCCCATTGGCTGCAGGTTTTTTCAGCCGCTCGCGTATGATTCCAGCGGGAACATGACGAGCTTTGTCATCAATAATGTCAACCGGGGTGCGATTTGCAGGATTCAGAGCAAGTCGCATTTGGAGCTGG
>CAZVUZ010000070.1:0-16612 GCA_964630485.1 uncultured Ignavibacteriales bacterium | reverse complement strand
CGCCCGCGATCACGGAGTACTGGGAGGTGATGGTGTTCTCCTGACCGCCCGGAATAACACTCCAGTCGCCGTTGATGGCAATGGTATTAATCTGGCCGCCGCCGATAGCGGCATAGGGAGCATCGGCGTTGTTGCTCTTACCGCCGCCAACCGAGGACCAGTCATGAGCGGCCGTGTTGGACTCACCGCCGAGTACCGAGGCTTTCTCGCCGCCGGCGCGGTTGTAATAGCCGCCGCCGATCACAGCGCCGATGGGATTACCCGACCCCAGCGGCAGGATGCTGTCAGCCAGGCCGCCGCCGACGAAGCCGTAGTCGTTGTCGATGAAGTGGCTCTGACCGCCGCCGATGGTACTGCTCTGACCGAAAATCAGGTTGAAGCGGCCGCCGCCGATGGTGGTGTAATCGCCCGGCGCCTGGTTTTCGGAACCGCCGGCTATAGTCGAGATCTGGCCCGAGGCATTGTTCATAATGCCCCCGCCGATAGTGCTGTGGCTGTTGCCGGTATTGTTCATCTGGCCGCCCGAAATGACGTTGTGATCGCCCATGGCGAAATTGTTGCTACCGCCGCCCACGGCCCCGCCCTGGAAAGTGGCGTGGTTCTGCATACCGCCCGCGACCGTGGTGTAATCATGGGAAGCGACGTTTCCACTACCACCCGAAACGGTGGCACCGGCGTAATTCATGCCCGGCTGACCTGTTTGAGAGTTGTCACCAAGGTTTACATGGGTAAAATCCTGGGCGCCGTGAAGCTGGTTCCCCGCCGCGCCCTTGGCCACGGCCCACCAGTTGTTGGTGTAGAGCACGGCCCCGACCAGGTTCCAGAAACTGCCGCCGCCGCCGAGGCTGTCATTGGCCGCAATCCAGTTAGTACCGTTCCACTTCATTACCTGGCCCACGGTGGCGCCGTTCTGACCGATGTCCATGAATCCGATGCTGCCATCGAGGATCTCCGGACTGGTGACGGCATCATTGGCCAGCTCGTTATTGGTCACGGCATTGGGGGCGATCTCGGCCGTGGTGACGGCGTTGGGCGCAATCTTACTCGTGATCACGGCGTTGTTGCCGAGCTTCGTCGTCGTGACGGAGTCATCGGCAATGCTCCACGCAAAGGCCGCGGTATCCGAACGCAGGGCATGGAAGCCGTAGGCGTAACTTACCAGGCGCGTCCGCGGCAGGAGTTCCGGGTCGCTGCCCACCGTGATGCCCAGCCAGCGAGCGTCGCTGGTGAACAGGTCGTGATTGAGGGCGCTGACAGAGCCCAGGTCAACATTGAACTGACCACCGGTGGTAGTCACACTCGGTTGGGTCTCGGTCCAGAGAGCCGTGCCTCCGGTGGAATCGTCATAGATCACAAAAACCATGGACACGGTGGTGTCCAGGGCATCGCCCGAGCTGTTGGTCAATTGTCCCTGATAGCTCATCAAGTTGGGTACGTCCGCCACAGCCATTGAAACCATGGTCAGCACCGCCAGTACGGCGTAGAACAGAACCAGTCGTCTCATGTTGAAAACCTCCTCTACCTTCGCGGTTTCTATTCTGGAAAATCTCTTGTATTCGACATAATTGGAACGGCCCGCACGCGGCGGTAAATCACCACCATACTTTGAGATTTGGCCGCAATTGACCCAGCCACCAGCCAACTCAAAGCGAATTATCGCGCGAGCTTCGAAAACTCGCCCTTATATGTTTTAGCAACCCTGCAATTACTGAAGTAAGCTGCGGCCTGTAAGGACATCCGCAGGTGAGGCGTCTATTGACCAACCCTGGCCTAATATACACTAAATGATCTATCTAGCAAGGTATTTCGGAGGGTATGGCACAGGACGGGGTCGCCGGGCGACCGAGAAGCACTAACAAAAAACGCCTTCCGGGGGGAGGTGACCCGGGAGGCGTCGAAGGGCGGAGAGTTGGGAACGTAGGATTACTTTTTGTTACGCAGGGACATATATGTTCCAACAAGGCCACAGGAGAGCAAAACCAATGTCGTCGGCTCAGGGACAGTCCCTGCGGGATCGTCGTTGTTCTCAGCTTCCCGCGGGGGGACCAGAGCCATTTCGTGATAGGCATAGGTTTCAGGTGTCTGCCAAAGGCGATGGACCTGATAGCCCTCACCGGGATTTCCCGGCATGAGAACCAGGCCGCTGGCGCCCGAGGGTACACCCAGACCGTAGACATCAGAAAACGTAATCGTCATGGCCATCACGAAAACGATAATCGCCAGTACCCATTTCATCAGGTTCGTCTTTTCACGCTTATAAACTGTCATGGTAACACCATCTTTCCTAAGGTTCTGTCCCTGATTAAGCAAACTCTGTGCCGCGGTCGGCAGGGATAGCCGGCTGCCCCCCTATAACTATACTGAGCATAGACTTAACCCACATTTTCAGTGCATGTAAAGGACCCAAAAGACTGCTCTCAAGGCAAGTAATTGCGCAAATTCGGTGTGGAACTGCCGCAAAATCCTTTCTCGGGCCAATTGATAAAGTACAAGGAGGACCGATGAGCGCCAGTATAGGCAGGATTACCGCGCACCTGGCCGAGCAGCCGCAGACAATAACGGCCCGGTTGGTGGATTTGATCAACCGTAACATCAACCCACCTGCGCCGCTTAAAATGGATGAAGTCTATATTCGGGCCATGTACGTGGTATCGGATGAAACCAATAGTTTTGGCGGTTGCTTTCCCTCATCCGAACATCAGCGCCTGGCCGAATTAATGGTCGACTCACCGGTCATGGTCGGTCACCGCAAGGACCGCCTTCCGATAGCCCGCAGTTTTTATGCCTCTCTCGTCGAGCGTGACGGCCGCCATTGGGTCAAGAGCTACTTCTACTGGCCGAAAGGGGCCGACGGCGCCGACGATCTCCGCCGCAACATTGACGGCGGTATATATAAAGAGTGTTCGGTCGGCTTCACCTTCCTTCTGCCCGAGTGCTCGATTTGCGGCGAAGATATCCGCACCTGCCGTCATCAGCCCCTGGAAGCCTACGATATCGACGGCGAGAAAACGGTCTGTCACTTCAACTACCGCAGGATCGAGCGGGTCCTCGAGACCTCCCTTGTCTACCGGGGAGCCACCCCGGACACTTCGGTTACCCGGGACCTCGCCACCCCCGCCGGAGATAGTATCCCGGACCGTCCGAACGCACCCCCGGAACCGGCCACCCTGGCAAATATCAAGCACCTGAACAACGATAAGAGATACCTGGTCATCCCCGCCTACGAGGGCAGACTGGTAACGGTGTCCCGGCGCGGTGATCGAACGGTCCTGTCCGACTTTGACGGTGGCGAGCTTCCGGAACACGCGGGTGCGGGATTTAACCTGCAGCACCTGGAGGACGGCGCTACTGCGGCGGCGCAATTGGTTGCCTACCGGGGCAAAGAGCGCCTGGGGCTATCGGATCTCGACCGCTTTCTTGCTCATCGTACAGGGCCGACGACGCGCCTGGAGCTGAAACTCTATCCGCAACCGGACCTGATTAACCTGAGCGACAGCGATTGCCCTCGTAACGTCCGGGTCATACCGCACCAGATGGTCGATGCCCGGGACGTGGAAACGACCGCTCGCGAACTCATGACCCGCGACGGCGTCCGCCTCTGGGCCGAGGACGAGCCGCCGCCAAATTCGCCCGGCTATCTTTACCGCCCCACCGGCAGACTCGAGCACAAAGGCACCTACTGCCTGACAACCCGGGCCGAAGACAAAGCCGATTCGATACACCTGAGCCTGAAAACATCCGGCAGGAGACACACTTTCGCCATCCGCCAATGCAATCTGACCCGTTTGAAACATGGGGTGAAATTCGTGGCCGACGTGATCACGGACAATGATCATGAAAGCCCGGAATCTTCAAATGTGGCGCAACGAGGCCGGATACTGGATTGCCTCGAGGTCAGGGGCGGCATGGTCCTTACCCTGGTCGGGGTGCTCTCCGGAGAGTTTGCCCTGCAACCGATACGATTGGCCGGCAAGCGCCGCCACCTTTTCTACCGCCGGACTACCGGTAACTGACGAGGCTGAGATTGCGGCGCAGGAAGCCGCCTACTAACTGGTGTTTCACCAGCCCTATCGAGGGTACGAAGTACTCCTGGGCGGTGGCCGCCGGATCGTCATCGGAGGGTGTCCAGAAGAGCTCGACATCAAAGCGATAGGCGTTAAAAGATCCCCCGGGGACATGAATCTGTTCGCGCCCCGCGTAACGGCGGGTGAAATACAGCCCGAAGTAGGAATACATGAAGAACGGCTCGGTGTAATCCTGACTGGTCGGGAAGGGCGGGAAGTAGCCATCGCGGGAGTCACCAGTCTTCAGGCCGGGCCAGAGGATTACCGGCGGCGGATCGATATCGACGAGGCTGTAACTGACGCCGCTTTTTTCATAGTAACCGTTCTGGATTATCCAGCCGTCGGTAACATTGAGATTTATGACCGGAATCTCGCCGGCCTGCAATTTCCACCCGCTGTTGTCGCCGGTGATGTAAACCGTGTCCCTCCTGGTCGTAACGACAAAGCTGAAATCTTCCTGCCAGGTGGTGTCGGTTTGCAGGTATACGATCTGCCGGTTATCAACGAGGCCGTAGAGGTCGGCACTCGAAGCCGAGAGCGTCGCCCCGCTGGACGAGTTGACGTTATCGTCATCTTCGCTGCAGCCGAAAGCGAACACCGCCAGCAAACAGGCCGCGAGAAGCGTGATTTTTCGCACAATAATTCCCTTTCTGTAACTTCTCCAAGTACATCCGGAGAACCATGAACCGTCAACAAAAAACGGAGTCAGACACAATGAGCCATGACCGCCAAATCGGTTTTCACTTCAGTGGCGCCCTGGCCAACTTCATGACCATCATCCTGGGCATCGCGGCCGGGTACTTCCTGACCATACAGTCTCTTAAAATCGAGCTCGCGGCCAAAGCCGAGTCGGCGGTGGTGGAGACTCTAGACAAGAAACTGGCCGCCTTCGAAGTAATCCTGCACGAAGGCGTAGTTGACCGACAAGAGTTCTACCGCTTCTCGCTGGATGTCGAGGATCGGCTGACGCGAATCGAATATTACCTCATCGATAAATCAGGAGAAAGAGTTGGAAAACACTGAGAATCACGAGGCCTATGCGGCCCGCACCGCGGAGGTCCTGACCGGAGGGGATCTGTCGGAAATCGACTTCGACAGTTTGGCGGCCTGGCTCAAAGAGATAGTTCCCCGGCTGTCGTCGGTGCCTGCCCTCGAGAGCGATCTGGCGTCCCTGCGCACCGATTATACCAGGCGCATATCGGGGATGCTCAAAGCCGTGGCGGCGGTCGGAAAGGGCGATCGCGACCTGCGCGACGCTCTTCGAACCACCGAGAGCCTGGAAAATCTGACGGCCGAGGAACTGATCGCCCAGTACCACCGCACTGCCGCCGTTTTCAGGGATACTTTCCCGGCCAGTTACGGCCGGCTGCCGCGGATCGGACGGCCCGGCCGATCCGATTTCGCGGACTACAGGTAAATACGAGGGACAACCATCCCGGCCATGCGGGACATACTCCCGGCCAGCCAAAAAACTCCGCGACAACACAATGAAAGGAATAGCATGAGCCTTAGAGAGCAAAATCTCGAAACAATCGCACCCGTCCTGGCAACGTTCAAAATCCATCAGGCGGACGGGGTGGAGGACTTGAAAGATACCAACCTCGGCGGCGCGGTCACGTTGACCGGCGGTAACGAAGTCGGCCCCGCCGGCTCGGGGGATCAACTGCTCGGAAAACTGATCAGCCTGACGCTTACGGATGCCGACGACGGCCACCGGCTGGCGACGGTCCAGGTGGGCGGCATCTGCCGTCTGCCGGTATCCGCCACCTATCCGCAGGTAGGCAACCAGGTTGTGGGCGGCGGCAACGGCACGGTGATGCAGGCACCGGCAGTGGCCTCCGATCCCGCCGGCGGCAATATCGCCCGCGGCACCGTCCTCGACGTCAACGGCACCACCGACTGCGTCATTCTGCTAAACCACTAAGGAGGGACAATGGACTTCAACGAATTCCTCAGGTCAAACGCCTCAGGCGAACTCAGCCGAGAGGGAACCGCCGACAATGTTACCGGTCCGGTGGATCTGGATCGCGCCGCTGCCATCGAGGTTAACAAGGACCTGTACCTGGAAGCCGAGGGGCGTGGCATGACCCTCTCGGAACTACTCGAAACCGACGAATACGATCCCAGCCCGGGCGGTAGCCCGCTCGACGCCTTCCAGCGCCAGCTCGCCCTGGCCGGCGTCCGCCTCGGCGGCAAGAACCCCAGCACCGTCGAACAATTCTACCAGCAGGCTCCGGCCCTGTTGCCGGAGTTCATGTTGCGCGAGATCAGGCGCGGCCAGGCCATGCGACCAGAATTAGGCCGCCTCGTGGCCAACTCAACCACCATCGCCTCCAACAGCTACACACCCTTCTTCATCGATACCGAGGACAAAGCGAAACTGTCGCTCCGCCCCGTCGGTGAAGGCGCCGAGGTTCCACAACTGCTGGTAACCGAGCAAAACCACGCCGTCAAGGTGGCCGACTACGGTTTGGCTCTCAAGACCAGCTACAAGGCCCTGCGCTACCGCACCAGCACCCAGTTCCGCGTGCTGCTCTGGTATGTCGGCTTCAGGATCCAGACGGATAAAATCGGCATGGTTGTCGACCGGCTCCTCAATGGCGACGGCAACGACAATGCCGCCGCGGTCATCAACGCCAACCAGAGCGGTAGCCTTACGTATGCCGACCTCGTCAGCCTGTGGGCGTCTTTTGCCCCCTTCGAAATGAACACCATCATCTGCGGCGTCGACCAGATGAAGGCCATCCTCACCCTCGACGAATTCAAGGATCCCATGGCCGGCTATCGCTTCGGCAAAACCGGCGACCTCTTCAGCCCGCTGGGCGCCACCATGGTCAGGTCCGATGAAGTACCCTCCGACAGCATCATCGGCCTCGACAGCCGCTTCGCCGTCGAGGAAGTCATCACCCAGCCGCTCATGATCGAATATGACAAGATCATCGAACAGCGGTTCGAAGAAGCCGTCATCTCGGAATCGGTAACCTACGCCCGGGTTCTCAAAGAAGCCGCCGTGGTTCTCGACACCGTCTACAGCTAATCCTCCTCCGGGGGCCGCCGTCGCGGTCCCCTTTCTTACGGGAGCAGAATGAGAAACGTTATTACACAAAGCACGGCGTCACTGGCCCTGGGAATCCCCCCCGGACACCGATTGCTAAAGGTGGCGGAAGGGCAGTACCGGGGTCGCCTGGTTGCTATCGTGCACAAGGCCGCTGACCAGATCGCGCTTAGCTGGGCCGACAGCCCCTACTCGTCATGGAGCGAACCACTGCTGATTACCGGTGAAGCCGCGGATACGGCGTTTGACGCCGCCATGGAACCCGCCGGCGCAATCCACGTCGTTTACGTTGAGAAAGATTCGTTCCGACTCAGTTCCGTGAAGCTGGATTTTGACAATGGCGCGTGGGTTCCAGGCACCCCGGTGACGATTTATGACGCGCAACCCTCGTACTATCCTTCCCTGGCCGCGGCGGCGGACGGCGCCCTGTGGGTAGCCTGGACCCGTTCCTTCGGCGACACCTACTACCTCCAGGTCAAGGCCTCGGGCGACGGTGGTGCCGTTTGGGGAAGTGGCCCCTCCGACAGCGGCGAACAGCTCTCCGACGGCGGGGATGCGATCTATGCGAGGCTGACAGCCGCGGCGGAAGCCGTCCATTTGGTCTATTCACACGGCAGTAGTTCCCTTTCCCATAGGCAGCGCCCCAACACCGGGGGCGGTTGGACTCCCGCCACCAGCATCGGCACCGGGGAGGAAACGCCGGGCGTCAATTTCGATGTTGCCCTGGCGGCTTCGGGCCTGCTTGGGGTGATTTTCAGTGAGAACGGGCTGTACTATCGGGAATTCGACGGCTACTCCTGGGGGCCGCCGGTGACCATCGACAGTGACACCGTGTTTTCACCGCAGTTGTATTTCGAGAAGAACATCCCGACAGCGGTGTATCTCAAGCCGTCGGGGACAAACCAGGCGGCGATCTGTTTCGCCAATCGCCCCGGGGTCGCCTTCTCCCAGCCCGAAGCGCTCGAGCCGGGCGTCAGGCAATTCGACAGCGTTCTTCTCTACCATGCCGCCTCGGCCGCCTACGCCGACCTTACCATCGCGGCCGCCGGGGAAACCGCCTCTGACGTCTTCCACCCGAACTCGGGAGTCCTCTGCAAAGACAGCGGCGACACTATCTACCTGGGAATGGCCGACCGATTCCGGTTTGTCAGATTCATGATGGCCACCGCCGGCGGCGGCGGGAGCGTCACTTATAGCTACTGGGACGGAAGCAACTGGAGAAGTTTCACGCCGGACGGCGGGGCTTTCCCCCTTGATGCCGGCAACCGCGGGCTGAGACTCTGGCCGGACCTGAGTGAGATCCCCGATGACTGGCAAAGAGAGGCTGTGAACGACATTCCGCTCTACTGGCTCAAGATACAGGTTGTGACAACATTTTCCACCGGTCCCGTGGCCGACCAGATCACGGCCATCCCCGACCTCACCACCGTCATTTTGAGGAGATAACATGGCCTACACCAGTACTGATCTTATCCGCCGCCGACTGCCCGTCTATGCTCCTCTCGGCGATCGCGTTTACGACCAGGCAATTACCCTCGACGGCGATGATTACCGGGCCTTTTACGGCGCAGCTGTCGAAAGCGGCTCTGTGAACGTCAAGTCGTACAGCGACCGAAGTCCGGTGCGGACGCGACTGACGCTGATTGATGGTTCCACCTCGCTTAACACCAGCCTGTTGAGGCCCCACTCCGTAGTGGTCGCCTCCGACAGCTCCCTTGGACATGTTTACGAGGAAAACGTCGATTTCGCCATTGACTACAGTCAGGGTAGATTGGTCATCAAACCCGGCGGGGGCCTGGACCCGGGACAGACCATCTCGGTGTGGTATCGCAGTTACCGTCTTTACGAGGCGGGCCAGGATTATGACCTGGATGAGTCCCGGGGAAGGATCCGTCGGCGAGCCGGCGGGAAAATCACCTCCGGGGAGCGTGTCTACCTGGATTACTCACCGGTTTTCGGCAGTTTCGACGACTCGGTGCTTGCCGCCGCCGTGGCCGAGGCAAACGGTACCGTGGCCCGAGAGGTGGATCCCTCGGACGAATTCGGGGCCGACCCGACCCTGCAGGCAGCCGCCACCTACCGCGCCCTGGACATTGTCTGTCGCAGCGCCGCCTGCCTGGCCCTCTCGCGCAACGCAACCGAAGAACGGGCCGCCCTCGCCTGGCTCAGCCTGGCCGACGGTTTTGATGCCCGCGCCGAACGCCTGCTTGCCGATTTCCGCCCATCTGCGACCGGCCCCAAACCACCCGTCACGAGTTAAAGGAGGCTCAGATATGTCAGCTATTGAGAGCGTGCTGGCCCGCCGCATGTGGTTCGTCCCGGATTTCAATGTCTGGGGCACGACGGCCGGAGAAGAAATCGAATACCTGGTTGTCGAACAGGCGCCTGACAGCGCCGCGGTTTTTTTCGGCACTGTCAACGCAGGTGAAAATGCCCAGCAAGTGGCCTTCGCCGATCTGAGCGATAGCCGCGGCAATACCCTCCCGGAGACCATTGCCCGACCGCGCGTCCTTATCAGACCCAGGAGTGCCGAACTAGCCTTCATTGTCGGGGAGGAGTCATCGGGGAAATTCAAAATCGCCCGCGACGCATCCGGCTCCGGCCCGGTCACGGTGGATCTGCTGATCATCGAGATGGGAGACTGAGGTGGCTATCCGCAAGCGGGCGTCGAAAGCCGCCGATACCGCCGAGATCCTCGACGATCTTGTCAAACGGTACTATGAGGAGGCGTGTGGCGAGATACTCAAAACAATAAAATTCGGAGATTTCCTGAAAATGATCGAACTAAAACACAAACTGGCGCCGGACAAGTCCGGCAGAGACGAATTCTGGAAAATGCTCCAGCAGATTCGCCGGGAGAAACTCGGCGACAAAGCCACTCCAACGCCGCGGAAAACGCGGCCGAAAACAAAAACCGGGAAGGGTAAGTAGCATGACGGCGAGGGTCTTGATTGCTATGGGACTTCTGAGCCTGTGCCAATTGTCCGCGGTGGCGGGCGTGGATACACTGAAGGGAACGGCGGCTATACAGGATTGCATAATCTACTCGTGGGAGGACTGCAACGCCGAGATTTTTGGCGAGGACTGCCGGCGTTTCAACGGCGGCGGGGTTATCAACATGGGCGTCGGCAACAGCTGTGCTTCATGTGAGCGACGAGTCCTGTTTCAGATGCCCGGATGGGATGGGACGATACCGGACTCGTCCGAGTTCCGCATCTATTGTTACGTGGCCGCCTCGCCGCTCTGGCGACGGCTGTTTCTCTACCCCCTGACCAAGGCCTTTTACGAGGGAGACGAGAACAGCTATAACCTCGGTTATTATCCCGAACCCGACAGCGGCGCGACCTGGCGGCATGCCTGGCTCGATGTCGGCGACGCCGATTCATTAAGCTGGACAACGCCCGGTGGCGACTTCACCACGGCTGTCGCCTGCACCACCGCCATTGATGGCACCGGCCACTATTTCGCCTTCAGGAACTTCAACCGCATGCTCCACTACTGGGATACCTGCGGCGCCGCGCATGGGTTCATACTGATCAACGAAAACATCTTCCCGTCCAACAGCAGCAATAAGGTCATCAGGTCCACCGAAGGCGACCCCGCCACCGTTCCCATGTTGATCTTCTACAACGCCGACACCGTCACGGTCAGCCGTCGCGCGGTCGTTACCCGACATCTTCTGAAGTAATGTCCGACAACCCACAGCCCATGAGAGTATTCATGAAAACTACCATAACCGTCATATTTATCCTGGCCGTCATGCCCGGACTTACAGCAGGAATTGTTAATAATTCGACCGTGTCGCCCACAGCCGAGGACTCCCTTTCGGTGATTTTCTACTCCCTCGACAGCCTTGGTAACGCCGACACCGCCGATTCGATCTATATCCTGGTTAGCGGTCCCGGGGGCATTGTCTATCGCGATTCCTCGACCATTGCCGACGGCCGGGTCACGGCCGGCTCGATCTGTGATAAGACGATTTATACCTTCTGCGAACAGGTCTCTAATATCGACGGCGACGGCTGGCCCGGCCAATACGCGATGACCATACTCGCCGGGCAGACCGCCGCCGATCTCCTCACGCCCAATATCTTTGAGTTTCAGATCGTGTCCCGGGATTTCTCCGACCAGATCGCCTTGATCGGCGACTCGGTCCTGGTCAGAGGCGGTGAGATAGACGCCAACCGCGCCGTCGACTCCGCCTCCATGGCCGCCTGGGTGTGGAACGCGCCCCAGGCTGATCACACCGAAACCGGGACTTTCGGCAAGTATCTCGATAGCGAGATATCCGGTATCGGGTCCGGTTCGGGCGCCTGCGCCGTCACCATGGTGGCTTTCGATCGCACCGTCGGGCAGGTCATTCCTCATGTCTCGCTGGCCGTTCGCAACCTGGACCAGTCGGCGTTGATCGCCACCGGCAGAACCGATATTAACGGCCGGGCGGGGTTCAATCTCGACAACGGCGATTTCACGGTCTCAGCCACGGCCTCCGGATACCTCTTTGCCGCTTTCGATACCCTGTCAATCGCCGGCGCAGGCACCGACACCATCTTTTGCGATCAGTTCGACCCGGGCCTGCCGAACTTTCCGCTGCTGTGCCGCGTTTACGGCCACATCTTCGACGCCGGCGGTGTTCCCGAGGAAGATGTCCGGGTGACGGCGTGGTTGCCGTCAGGTGTCACTACCTTTGGTCCCGCCATCATCGCCCCGAAAGAGATTGCCACGGCCACTGACAGTACCGGATATTTTTACCTGGATCTCATTCCTTCCGATTCCCTGGCCGCCGATGACGCCAGGTATGAGTTTACTTTTGATCGCGACGATGGCTCCATCCTTCGAAAACGTATCGAGGTCCCTGATTCCACCTCGTGGCGTATGACCTGGTAGCGGTTGGTGCACTCGAGCGCAAACAAAAGCCCGACCTGACGGCCGGGCTTTTGGAAATTCATCCATGTCGATCAAGTCTAATGGTGGGGCTCACTTCCGGAACCGAAGGCGTAATTCATGTAGTAAACCAGATCCGCGACATTGACATAGCCGTCACCGTTGGCGTCGGCTCTCTCGGCCCCTCCGACCGGCGGCGGACCGTTGGCCGTCAAAAACTGTGTCAGGTATACCAGGTCCATTATGCTGGCGTCACCGTCATTGTCGTAATCCCCGATAGTATAGGCTCCCGAGCAGGAGTATTGGAGCAGTACCGTCGAAGTTCCTCTCAACGATCCGGCGTCGCGCCCGGAGACCTCGAAGATATAGAGGCTGTCTTCGGTAACCCCGGTGGGTATCCAGCTGTACGACCAGCCGTCGCTCCCGCTAAAGTCGGCTCCGAGCATCGGGTGATTGACGCTGAATGTCGTTATCATGACGGATACCATCATATCGACCGGCCGCCAGGTGCCGGAGATCTGCATTTCACTGGTACCCATATTGTTGCGCAGGGGGGCGTCGATAAGGCTGCCCGTCAGCGGGTTCGAAACCGTAACCAGATACGAACCATCCGGCTGAGCCAGGCCCTTGAACCCGTCAACCGCCAGCCACATACCGGGGTTACCGCTGAGCGCAATTATCACCGCTTTTTGATCGTATTCGACCCAGGTGCGCAGGGTGAAGTAGTCCGGGTTCCGCATGTAGTCGTAGGTGAGGGTGTTACTGCGGTCGTAAGAGAAGTCCCATAACCCCTGCCACAGGTCCTCATCATAAGTGCCGCTGTTTTCCACGGTGTTGAAGTCGCCGGCCAGTCGCACCGCCAGTTCAACAACGGACAGGTAGGTGGCATCCTCTCTCATGAGATAGGTGTAACCCCGATCGGACCACATCTGCATGGCCAGGGCGACCGCACCGGGCGCAGTATACTCGTTGCCGAGAATATTGACGTTGGCCGTGGTCATGCCGCAGGAATAATTGTAGGACGCATTTTCCTTGCGGACCTCGATATAACTGAGGTTTTCATCCGGGCAGAACATCAACAGATCCAGGGGATCGCAGAATGCCGTCCCGTTATCCGGCGACAGTATGGTCGGTATCGGTGGCGTCGGTTCGACAAAAACCGTCACCGTGTCCGCCCCGAAACGTGCCAGGGTATCGTAAACCAGGGCCCGGAGCATGTAATTGCCCTCGGCCACAGTTCCCATATTCCAGGTAACGTCAAAACCCATACCGGCAACAACCGGGCTGGTACCGTCGCGTAAGGGCGAGGTGCCGTCAAAATCGCGACCGATTTCGTTCCAGGTGCCGCCGCTGTAATATTCGAAAGATACGTAATCGACTATTTCCGACCCCGAGGTTTCCACCGCCCACAGGTCGGTCGATCCCATAAGGGCCTCGTCCGCCGGCGGCCAAAGGAGGCTTACTTCCGGTTCGGGCTGGGTCGGTCCGCCGCTGCCGGAATAGCCGACCACGGCCATCGCCAGGCGGCCCGGGAAGTTCCAGTCCATACCGAAGTTCTCAATCCAGTATGTATTGTCATTGAGATCAATGAAACCGACGGCTTCATCCCAGATGTTATAGGATGTACACTGGATGGGGTTGTCGTCGGTGATCACGGCCGGGGCCGAGGCCGGATCCATGCCGCCACCCAGGTAAAAGCCGGCGAAAAAGGGTCCGTTTACTACCAGGGGCTCGTCGAGCGGCACCCAGAGATCCCACAGCCCCGCCTCCGGGACCACATCCTGGTAGGTCGTGGTGACATTGAGGAGGCTGTCGGGGAACGGGCAGGAGGGATTGTCCAAGTTGACGGCCTCAATATCCGCGCCGTAGGAAACCGCCGTCCCCGCCGCAAATGAGACAAAGAAATGCACCTCGGTGATCGTAAAAGGATAGGGATTGCTGCAACTGGAAGCGGGATCCATATAGGCCTTGTATATCTCGTCACCGATGACCCAGTTGTCAATTTGATACATAATCGAGTCAAAGCTGGCGATGACACAAGTGTCGGCGGCAACCATGCGGGGATCGAGACGCAACTGACGATAATAGGGATTCTCGACCCGGGTCGCCTGCGGGGTGCTTTTATTCATAGCGCTTGCCGTAACCGCCAGGAGCAGCAGTGAAAGGCAAACGAGGATGGTCACACGACGTAACATGCAGAATCTCCTTTATGCTCGTTATATAGCGCGTTTGTCTTGATTATCGGCCCCGTCCCATATATTTTGAGCCTTGAAATGAAAAGGGTTACGGTCATTGAGACCAATTGAAACAGATTTCAGGAGTGACTGCAGACAAGGACCATGGCTAAACTAACTCGCAAACCATCCTGGTTGAAGGTCAAAGCCTTCACCGGCAGCGGCTACGATCATGTCAATCATCTGCTTTCAAGGCATCATCTTAACACCGTCTGCCAGGCGGCCAACTGCCCCAACCGTGGCGAGTGTTTCAACCGCGGCACGGCCACTTTCTTAATCCTGGGACCGCTCTGTACCCGCAATTGCCGTTTCTGCAATATCCTTACCGGTCGGCCGACCGAAGTTGACCCCGAAGAGCCGGTCCGCGTGGCCGAGATGTCCGCCGAGCTAAAGCTCAAACATGTCGTGATAACTTCCGTGACCCGGGACGATTTGCCCGATGGCGGTGCCGAGCAATTTGCGGCCGTGGTCCGGGAAATCCGCCGGCTACTCCCCGACACAACCGTTGAACTGCTGACGCCGGACTTCAAAGACGCTCCCGGCGCGGCGGATGTTGTCATCGAATCCGCTCCCGACGTCTTCAACCACAATATCGAAACCGTCCCGCGGCTCTACGCCGACGTCCGACCCGGAGCCGATTATCACCGGTCTCTTAATCTTCTCGAATACGTCCATATCCACGGCAAAGGCCTTACCAAATCCGGCCTCATGCTCGGCCTGGGCGAAACCCGGGAGGAGCTGAGGACCGTCTTCGACGACCTGGCCGCGCATCATGTATCCATATTGACCATTGGTCAATACCTCGCCCCCTCAGCGGAACACTACCCGGTGCAAAGATACGTGCCGCCGGAGGAATTCGAGACCATCGGGCACGAGGCCGAGCAGGCCGGTATCCGCCTGGTCATTTCCGCCCCCCTGGTAAGGTCTTCCTACAAGGCGGATGTCTTCAAAGATTTGTAGTTCCCCCGATCCGAGCGCAATAATTAAACAGAAAATCGTCGCCCTCTGTGCTTTTGCATCAATGTTCCGATAGATGCATTGACTGCTTTAGAAAGGGACTAGATGATAGGCACCGGCAAGACAAACATCCTGGTTGTAGACGACGAAGAATACATCTGTAATATCATTGTCGAGGCGCTTTCCTCGGATGATTACAACGTTGTCTCCATCTCCGATCCGAAGACGGCCCTCGAATATATTGAGCAGAATCAGGTGGATCTTCTCCTGACCGATCTGGTCATGGGCGAGTACTCCGGGATCCAGATGATCGAAGCGACCATGGAACATCACCGGGACGCCATTGTCATCCTCATGACGGCGCACCCGACGGTGCAGACGGCGATATCGGTCCTCAAGAAAGGCGCCTATGACTTTCTGGTGAAACCGTTTCGCCTGGAGCTTCTCAAAGCCACCATACGCCGCGGCCTGGAACACCAGCAAATCGTCCGTGAGAACCTGCACCTCCGGGGCCAGGTGGAATTCCTCAAAATCGCCGGCGCCGCCGGGGCGGAAGTTCAGACCGAAGAATTTCTCAAGATGGTGGCCTCCTCCTGCAGGAACGAAATGTCGGCCACGGCCGTCGGGATCATCGAGATAGATCCCACCACCGGGGAACCGATGCGCAAGGTGTTCGAAGGCGACGACAATTGCCCGGAAGTTCTCGACGAGGCGACGGTCGGCAAATTCACCTACAGCCGGCGCACGCGCCCGATGATAGACAGCGAGCAAATCAAAGAAAACGGCGTCCTGATGAAGCGCAGTTGCATATATCAGCCCATCTATGCCCGGGGCAAACTCCACGGCGTCATTAATGTGCTCATCAAATCCCGGTTCGACGAACTCACTCCGGGGCAGATCGATGTCCTGACCATTTTGGCCAATTCCGCCGCCTTTACCATCGCCAATTACCGCCTTTACGAAGATTTGAGAACGTCATATTTGCAGGCCATCCGCGGCCTGGCCAACGCCATTGAGGCCCGTGACCAGTGTACCGCCGGTCATACCGACCGGGTTTCGCGGCTCGCCGAACAGACCGCCGAGTACATGGGCTGGAAGGGTCGTAAGATAGAACAGCTCCTCATGGGCTGTACCCTGCACGATATCGGAAAAATCGGCGTCCCCGACTCGATCCTCAACAAGCCGGGCAAGCTTACGACCGAGGAACGCCGCCGGATGGAGTCGCACCCCGAGCTGGGCCTGCGCATCATCGCCGGCATCGATCTCTTCCGACCCGCCATTCCCTACATCATGGGCCACCACGAGTGGTTCGACGGCTCGGGTTATCCCAAGGGACTCCGGGGCAAGGAGATTCCCATTGAGGGCCGCCTGTTGGCCGTCGTGGATACCTTCGACGCCATCCTCTCCAACCGGCCCTA
>CAZVUZ010000069.1:0-16706 GCA_964630485.1 uncultured Ignavibacteriales bacterium | reverse complement strand
CAAGGCTCCCCGTGTTGCTAATGCATTCACCCTCAAGTCTATTCCAGTGGATACCCTATTCGGAGAATGCAGTCATCACCGCTGCCGTCGTTAGCATTGACATTGTAGCATGGCGCCGCGAAACAATATGGGCCTTCCCAGGCAGGAAATGAGCACGGTAAAGCCCACATCCATACTCCGCTGGGCGGGTAGAAACAGGAGTCCACGCATATGTGCCTGCATGGGTAGTGAGGGTCGATGGGGCCTATGGTGATAGACAATACCGTATCGTCAAACCCGACCGGCAGACCCTCGCGATAAATCCGATACGCGGCAAAACCCACGGTGTCGGCCCCGGATCCGGTAATGCTGAAGTGATTGAAGATTATCCCGCCATCGAAGTACTCGGCACCAATCGTTCCGAGAGTGTCGATGCTGGTGGTATTCCATCTAGCGCCGTCGGGCGAAAACACCCTGAAGCCGTTCGCCATGCCGTCAATCGAATTCTCGGAGTCATTGGTGATTCGCAGGAGGAACCTCACCTTCACGTCATACTCGAGGAGTCCACTCGTTGTCGTTCCTTCGACAACATCAATTGAGATTCGACCCTGCCCCGCCACTGATCCGGCGCAGAGTACCAGAGCGATTATCATATGTGCAACAAAGTCTCTGTGAAACATAACCTTCCCTCCACCAAAGTGCGTGATAAAGTATCCGGCAAGGTGTGAGATTAAATGTTCGGGATGCCGCCACCGGAATCCCGGTGTGTATGCTGTGCCTTAATATACAGACGGTCGACCCATGACATTCGTTCATCGTCGCGGCTTAGCTCAACCGCGTTCACTGAGGCTGCGGTTTCGGGATCGATTTCGGTTGCGATAGGCCGCAAGCATGCTGTATAATGCAATAAGGGCCCTGAAGTCATCATGCCACTGGATACGGGGAGACAGGGCAATATCACATTTCAATCAATCTTAGGAGGTAAGCCATGCCGGCTGATGTGGGAAGTGTCGAACTGTATATGGGGCCGCACGACCTCAACAACAAGGACAACCTCGAACAGACAATTGTCGATTTCATTTCCGAGGCGAAGACGAGCCTCGATATCGCCGTCCAGGAACTCGAGTCGGAAGAAATCGCGAAGGCGATCCTGAAGGCCCGGGCCGATGGTGTGCGCGTCCGGGTTGTCATCGAAAGAAAATACGTCACCGTCGATACCCCGGTGGCGGATCCATGGAGTTCGTCGGGCGAAAACGAAGACAACCGACGCATTTACAACGCCCTTTTGCGGGCCAAGATCGATGTTTACACCGACATGAACCCGGAGACCTTTCACCAGAAATTCATCGTCCGCGATCCCGAAGACAGCTACCGGGCGGCGGTGCTGACGGGATCTACCAATTTCACGCCGACCGGAACGCACAACAACCTCAATCACCTCGTGATCGTGAAGGGCAAGCGGACAGCGGGGGTATACGAGGATGAGTTTGAGGAGATCTTCTCCGGAACCTTCGGGCGCAAGGCGGAGCGCCATGATCCAAAACCCAAAACGTACCAGGTCTCCGGTATTCCGGTGAAGGTCCTTTTCGCGCCGGACCACGCCCCGGAGATGGAGATCATGAAACAGATGCTCAAGGGCCGCGAGCGGATCGACTTCGCCATGTTCACCTTCGCGCAGTCGTCCGGCATTGATGACACCCTCATCGCCCTGCAAAAATCCGGTATTGCCGTGCGCGGCGTGCTCGATCGCCGGCAGGCCAACCAGGATTGGGCGGCGACCCGTCCCCTGGCATCGGCGGGCGTTGAGTTGCACACAATTGTCCCGGGCGGCGGCCTGAGCAAACTGCACCACAAGCTGGCCGTCATCGACGGGCAGGTACTTATCGTGGGCAGTTTCAACTTCACCAATCCCGCCAATGCCCTCAATGACGAGAACATCATGGTGATCGGTGATTTGCAGGAAAAGGATCCGGAGTCGATTGCCCGCCAGAAACAATTGGCCCAGTATGCGCTGGATGAAATCGACCGGATTATCGCAGAAACGTCGGAGCCCTTGCAATAAAGACCGGTCGGGTATATATTCAGTATATATCTTAGCAATTAAGACATATCGTTTTGCTCGCTCAATGGCGGTAGGATGATGACAACGGCAAACGGATTGCGTATAATGTAATGCCGCTCGATTTCCGAGTGGACCGTTACGGAGGAAAAACTATGTCTGGAAAGAACAGAAAACAGGTGTACGTGATTCGTCACGCCAGGGCTGTCGGTAAAGACCTCGACATTCCCGACTTTGAGCGATCATTGACCACCAGCGGGATCAATGACTCGAAAAGGCTGGGCAGAGAAATGGCTCGACTGGGCCTGCGCTCCTTTTTGCTGATTTCGAGCCCCGCCCGGCGGGCCCTGGAGATGGCTCACATCGTGGCGAAGGAGCTGGGTAAGGCCCCGAAAAAGGTTCGTATCGCGGAGCCGGTCTATCATGGAACCGACGGCGCGGCGTTTATCGATGTCCTGCGTGAAGTCGATGACAAATTTACAACGGTCCTGCTCTTCGGGCACGAGCCCAGTCTTTCGCAGTTCATCCGGCGACTCTGCGGTGTTTTCGAGAAGCCGTTGCCCAAGACGGGTGTCGTCGGTGTGGAGTTTCCCATCGCGAACTGGGCGACCGTAGGCGATATCACTGGCTCACTCTTTTACTTCGATTTTCCGATGAGTAAAAAGGAAAACCGGCGTTTGCAGAAGAGTCTCACGAAACAGATCGAGCTGAGTCTTGAGGAATCCATGGCGGCGGCAATCGGTCGTTACAGCCCCGAGGCGTCGGACCGGATGACAAAGGTGATCCGAAGCAGTGGCAAGGAGGCGGCGCGACGCCTTATTAAGGTCGCCGGCAGTCGCGAATTACTTCGAAGGCACCTGGCCACCCTGGCCGGCCAACCGGCAGAAGTGGCCCCGGATCCGGAGCAGGTCGGTGGTGCGTTGCCACCGTCTGCCGATACCGATAATAATGACACTTAAGAAGCAGGGGAAAGCAACTACTCGCATGGCCAAGGTATCGACCGGAGGGCGCCGGAAAAGCAAGGGCGATGTCCCCGACAAGCTCTATCGCGCCAAGGAACTAAGCTGGCTTTCGTTCAATGAGAGAGTCTTGCAGGAGGCCGCCAACCCGGACGTGCCGTTGCTGGAGCGGTTACGCTTTCTCGGCATATTTTCCTCGAACCTCGATGAGTTTTTCCGCGTACGCGTGGCGACTCTACAGCGGCTGCTGCAGCTCAATCGCAATACCGCGTCCTTTATCGATGCCGATCCCGAACGGACACTGGCTGAGATACAGGATATCGTGGTCAGGCAGCATAAGCGCTTCGACAGTATTTACCAGGATTTGACCGCCGAGCTGGCCAGACAGAATGTCTTTATCCTAAACGAGCAGTCCCTGGACGACGAGCATGCGGAATATGTCCGGGAGTATTTCAGACGCACGGTGCGTCCGCAACTGATTCCGCTGATGATCGATCAGATCGCGACGTTTCCCGAGTTGCGTGACGATTCGACTTACCTGGCCGTGGTTATGGCGAAGTCTTCGGGGGCACGGAAGAAGTATGCCCTGCTGGAAATTCCGGAGACGACCGGTCCGCGTTTTGTCGTCCTGCCGCCCCGTGGAGAGAATCGGTATGTCATCCTGCTCGACGACGTGATCCGGTTTTGTCTTGACCAGGTCTTTGCCGTCTTCAGTTTCAAGCGCTTCAAGGCCTACGCCATCAAGCTTACCCGCGACGCCAAGCTGGACCTGGGCGACGACATGACCCAGAGTTATGTCAAGAAGGTTATGAAGAGTCTCAAGCGCAGACGCATTGGTGACCCCGTCCGTTTCATCTATGATGCCGACTTACCCGGGGGCCTCGTCAAAACCCTGGTCGAGAAACTCGGAATAGAAAAGCACGATACCATGGTCCCCGGCGCCCGGTACCATAATTTTCGCGATTTCTGGAATTTTCCCGACCTGGGGCTGAAGGAGGGACGTTACCCGGAAATGCCGGTATTGCAGCACAATGGCATAAAACGCACCAGGCGCCTGCTGGAGACGATAGACTCGAAAGACATCTTGTTGCACTATCCTTATCAGTCATTCGACTATGTAATCGATATGCTTCGAGAGGCCTCCATCGATCCCAAGGTGAGTTCCATTCGCACAACCATCTACCGGGCCGGGAAGAAGTCCAGCGTGATAAATGCGCTCGTCAATGCCGCCCGCAACGGCAAGAGCGTTACGGCGGTGCTGGAGCTTCAGGCGCGGTTTGACGAAGAAGCCAATCTCTCCTGGGGGAATATGCTTCAGGACGAAGGAGTGAAGGTCATTTACGGTGTGCCCGGTCTCAAGGTACATTCCAAGTTGTGCCTCGTTACGCGCCGATCGGGAAACAGCAAGACTCGTTACGCCATCGTCGGTACCGGAAATTTCAACGAGGACACCGCCCGCCAATACACCGACCACTCCCTCTTTACGGCCGACCCGCGGATAACCGGCGAGTGCCACAAGGTCTTCCGATTTTACAATAATAACCTTGATGTGCCGCACTTCAAGCACCTGTTGGTGTCGCCGTTCAATATGCGGCAGAGCCTGGTCAGGATGATCCGTAAGGAGACGCGCCTGGCCCGGGCCGGCAAGTCGGCCAGCATCTACCTGAAGCTGAATAACCTTGTTGATCGCGAGATAATCCGCGGTTTGTACGAGGCCGGCGCGGCGGGGGTGGATGTGCGCTTGATTGTACGCTCCATGTTTTCGCTGATAACGGGTGTCGACGGCGTGAGCGATAACATTGATGCCATCAGCATAGTGGACAGGTTTCTTGAACACACCCGGTTCTTTATCTTCGGCAACGAGGGCGCGCCGCGGTATTTTATATCCTCGGCCGACCTCATGTACCGCAACCTCGACGAACGAGTGGAGGTTACCTGTCCCATCTACGATCCTGCGCTGCAGGAGGAGCTCAAAACCTATTTCGATATCCAGTGGCGGGATAATGTCAAAGCGAGGCTTCTCGACAAGTCTCTGAACAACAAATTGAAATCCGATTCTGCCGGTCGGACCGTCAGGTCCCAATGGGAGATTGGCGAATACCTGAAGAAACTCCACGGTTAAAAGGACAATCAGAAATCATGGTCTCGAGTCACCAGCCGCCGGCACCAGAGCCGCACAATATTAAGTTTGCCGCCATCGACATCGGAACCAACGCCGTTCGGCTTCTCCTCTCGCGAGTACTGAAGGAGGGAGATGAGCCCCTCATCAAGAAAGAGACGCTGGTTCGCATGCCCATTCGCCTTGGCGATGATGTCTTCGCTACCGGTGTCGTTTCCCAAATCAAGCGTCGCCGTTTGCTGAGCACCATGACCGCTTACAGGCACCTGATCGATGCCTACGATGCTGTCGACTATATTGCCTGCGCCACGTCGGCCATGCGGGAAGCGGAAAACGGCGCCGAGGTCGTTGAGGAGATACGCCAACAGACCGGTATTGATTTGAACATCATTGACGGCCGCCGCGAAGCCGAGATCATATGTCAAAATCGTCCCCTTGATGATTCGGTTGAGAAAAGTGCTTTCCTGTACGTGGATGTCGGCGGCGGCAGTACCGAGGTAGTTGTCTTCGTTGATAATCACGTGGTCGAAGCCAATTCCTTCGAGATCGGGGGCGTGAGAATTCTGGTCGACCGCGTTGACAAGACACAGTGGAAGGTGATGAAGGACTGGATCAAGAGCAAGACCAAACCTTACGGATCGCTGTTGGCCATCGGCTCCGGGGGGAATATCAACAAGGCCTTCCGTCTGGCTCGTAAAAAGGATGGCGAGGCCATATCCTACAAAAGGCTCAGGAGTATTTTCAAGGATTTAAGCCGCTATTCCTATGAGGATTTGCTGCAACTCTTCCGGATGCGTCCCGATCGGGCCGATGTCATCGTCCCCGCTCTCGACATTTACCTGTCGGTCATGAAGTGGGCTCGAGTAAAGGAGATGGTGGTGCCTCTGAAGGGGCTCTCGGACGGCCTGGTGCACTTACTTTACGACAAGTACCGTCGGGACGGCTTGGAACCGGGCGAGTCACCGGCGGCCACCGAATCGGGGCCGCCGCGTTTTTGAATCAACTATCAATTAAATAAAAGTTGCCAGCAATCGCGTCGGTCATTTGTTTTCAGGCAGACGCTGTTTTCGAGGAGTTTATTACCAGTTTCAGATTTCGACGACGGCTGCTCAGCGCGGCCCATACGTCGGGATTGAACTGCACCGAACTCTCGAATTGCCGATAACGAACAACAATGAACTGATATTACCAAAACGGGAGAAGATGACCATGATGAAAGTACTGACAATCGCGGCGGCCCTGGTCTGTATGGGCCTGATGCTCGGTTGCGGCGGTGGCAAGACTGTCACCCGCCTCGACACCGAAAGCGTGACCGACCTCAGCGGCAAGTGGAACGATACCGATGCCCGGTTGGTGGCCGAAGAGATGGTTTCCGATTGCCTGGGGCGTCCCTGGCTGACCAGTTTCGCGGCTGCCAAGAGCGCCAAGCCGGTCGTGACCGTTGGCACCATTCGTAACCTCTCCAGCGAACATATCGAGACCGAGACTTTTATCACCGATTTCGAGCGGGAGCTAATCAACTCGTCCCAGGTACGCTTTGTCTCCAGCAAGGAACAGCGGGCCGAGATCCGCGACGAGCGTTGGGAACAGGCCGAGTTTGCGTCAAAAGAGACAGCCAAGAAACTGCGCGAAGAACTCGGCGCCGACTTCATTATGCAGGGCGCCATCAAGACTATCACCGACCAGGAGGGTGGCAAGAGCGTTGTATTCTACCAGACCGACCTGGAACTGGTCAATATCGAGTCGATGGAAAAGGTGTGGATAGGCACCAAGAAGATCAAGAAGGGTATTGCCCAGGGTAAGACCAAGTGGTAAATGGTGGTACCCTGCAAATGTGACATATTCGCTTTTCTTCGCCGGACGTTGCCCCTTCTGGTTCTTGTCGGGTGTAGTTCTCTGGCCACCCGCAAGGGGTTCTATGAACCGATCATGGCCGAGTTGCGCACCAATGGCGCCGACTCGGCCGTGACGCTGATCGAGAAGGCTCGGGACGACAACAAATTCGGTGAGAAGGACCGGCTCCTGTATTTCGTCGATGCCGGTGCCCTTAACCATTATGCCGGCAACTACGAGATCAGCAATACCAAGCTGCACGTGGCCGAAGAGGCCGTGGACGAGCTTTTCACGAAGTCCGTTTCACGCGCGGCCGCTTCGGTTTTGCTCAACGACAATGTTCTTGAGTATGCCGGCGAGGATTACGAAAATATTTACACCAACCTCTTCAAGGCCCTCAATTACATCTCGCTGAGAGATTTCGACGGTGCGTATGTAGAGATTAAGAAGGTCAATCTCAAGCTGGAGGTGCTCGAGAACAAGTATGCCGATGTGGCCATGAAGTATAAGCAGGCGGCCAAAAAGGACACCGCCGCGATGGACATCGACTACGATGTTCCCAAAGTGCGCTTCTACAACGACGCCTTTGCCCGCTACCTCAGCATGCACATGTACGCCGCTGACGGCCGCTACGATGATGCCCGCATCGATCATGACTACCTGGTCGATGCCTTTCGTTCCCAGCCGCATATCTATGGCTTCCCGGTCCCGGATGTCAGGTATCGGGCGGAGGAGGGCAGAGCCCTGATAAGTGTCGTTGGACTGGTCGGCCTGGCGCCTGTAAAGGAAGCTCTGAGCCTGCGCCTTCGCACCGATAAGGACCTGAATCTGGTTCAAATCCTTTATGACGGTCCCGGCAAGGAAGACACCGAGTACAGCCATCTCCCGATCGATGTCGGCGAGGATTTCTACTTCAAGTTTGCCATCCCGCAACTGGTCCGGAGGCCGTCCATGGTGAATTCCGTCAGGGTTGTTGCGGGTAATCAATTGCTGGGCGAGTTGCAGCTGATTGAAGATGTCAATCAAGTGGCCGAGGAAACCTTCTCCGCGAAGAAAACCCTGATCTATCTAAGGACGGTGGCCCGCGCCCTGGCCAAGGGACTCGCCGCCCACAAACTGAAGCAGAAGGCTGACGACGGCAATATCGGCGGCTGGCTCAAGAAGCTGGCGATAGATGTCGGCACCGATCTGAGCGAGAACGCCGACCTGCGCTCCACCCAGTTCCTGCCGGGACGCGTTTTCGTCGGTGACTTCGATATCGATCCCGGCACCTACGATGTAGCTATCGAGTATTACGACCCCCACGGCACCCTGCTTGGCCGCACTGTTCACCCCGAGCGGACCATTACCGTCGGCGGCCTCAATCTCTTCGAAGGATTCACCCTCGACTGAAGATTGTCTTTCCGTACGGCAGGCAGATATCAACAAAAGAAAGGTGGGTACAACGGGTTAACGTCGTACCCACCACAGGGAGGAATCGGGTCCGGGCGGTGGCCGGGAGTGGCCGCCGTCGGTAAAGGAGGTTGCTCACCCATTTATGTTCAGATGCGTAAGCCTGTTTTAAAGCCGGCGTGAATGGCATCGTAGATCTTGCCGGGATGGGCGCAATCGCCGATCTCGTAGATCTCCATGTCGGTCTCCTCTCTGAGATGAGATGCGAGATCGTCCTGGGGCAGGAAGCCCACGGCCATGATCACCGTGTTCGCGAGGAGTTCCTTGCCGGCTCCGGTGATGTCTGTTACCTTCACGCCTTTGTCGGTAACCTCGGTGAGTTTGTGCGACGTCAGGACATGTATCCGGTTGTTCGCCATCCGCTCACCCAGGGCGATTTTATCTGTAACTGCACAATCGTTCATGATCTCGGGAAGCATTTCCACCACGGTGACGTCGTGGCCCTGCTCCTTGAGGTGTATAGCGGTCTCGGTGCCGACGAGGCCACCGCCGACGACAACCACGTTTTGCCCGACCTTGATGCCGCCATTGAGAACGTCAACCGCTTCGTAAACGAAGGGTTTCTCCAAGCCGGGGACATTGAGCTTGATCGGTCTGGCGCCCGCGGCTATCACGGCGACATCGAACTCGTTTTTGTCGAAGGCGTCGAGGTTGGCCTTTTTCTCAACGACGTTCACGTTGAGCTTGCGGATCTGGGTCTGCAGGTACTGAATAAAGAAGCGGATGTCGGACTTGAATTCGGGCACCGAGGCCTCGTGCAGGGCTCCGCCCAGTTTGCGTTTCTCGAACAGCGTCACGTCGTGACCGCGGAGGGCGCAGACGCGGGCCGTCTCCATTCCGGCGGGACCGCCGCCGATAATCGCAACTCTTTTCGTCTTCTCGGCCGGTATGATTTCAAGTTCACCCTCGCGGCCGATTTGCGGATTGACGCCGCAGGTAACCGCGCGGAATTTGAAGAATGTGCGTTCGAGGCAGCCCTCGTTGCAGCGGATGCACGGCCGGATGTCCTCCGGGCGTCCTTCCTCGGCCTTTTTGGCCCAGTACTGGTCGGCCCACAGGGGGCGCCCCAGACCTACATAGTCGCCCTGGCCCTTGGCTATAATCTCTTCGGCGTATTCCGGCATGGTAATTGAGCCGGAGGCAATGACCGGAATGGAGACTTCCTTTTTCACTGCTTCGGCCGCCCAGACATTATGGCCGCGCGGGACGGCCATGGGGCTGACCTGGTGGATCATCTGGTGATGATCGCCGCCGGAAACATGAATCGCGTCAATTCCGCGTTTTTCGAGGATCTTGCAGAGTTCGACGGTTTCCTCAATGCCGAAGCCGTCGGGTTCGTAATCTGTACCGCTGAGGCGCACGGTTAACGGGAAGTCGGGACCGATCTTGGAGCGGATATCGTCGACGATCTCCAGAAGAAAACGCCGACGATTCTCTACACTGCCGCCGTACATGTCGATTCTCTTGTTGGTGTGTGGGGAGAGAAAGTTAGTGATCAGGTAGCCGTGGGCGCCGTGTATCTCGATTAGTTCGAATCCGGCCGAAACGGCCCGGACCGCGGCGTCACCGAACGCCTCAACGATTTTTCTAATTTCAGGAATTGTCAGGGGTTCCGGGATGGCGTCGTCGCCGACCCGGGCTCGAAGCGCCGGCCACGGGATGGCCGAGGCGGATTTGATCGGCGGTGTACCGAGGAATTTCTGGCGCCCGCAATGCTCTAGCTGGATACCTGCCCGGGCGCCGTTGTCCTTGATGACATCGGCCAGCCAGGCAAGTCCCGGGATGTGTTCATTGTCGCAAATACCCAGCTGACAATGCGCCGACTTACTGGCAATCTTGTCCACAAAGGCGTATTCCACGACAATAAGGCCCGTGCCGCCGCGAGCCAACTCGCGATAATGCCGGATCAGTCGCTCGGAAACGCTACCGTCCATGTTGCTCATGCCGGTCGACTGCGGAGCCTTGACAACCCGGTTCTTAATATCCAGGGTTCCAATGCGTCCCGGTTCAAAAAGCTTCGGGAACTTGTGGGCCATCTGTTTATCCTCCTGAACTATACCGCGACGTCGCATTGACGCCTGTTATTTCAAATACTGTCACCCGATGTTATAGCAAGAGACGGGCCACGTTGAAAAGGTTGTGTAAAACATTGCCTTATAGATTCTTAGCCATGCGGAAAAGTCTTGACATTTCCCGGTATTGTTTTAAAATGCAATGGTTGTATTTCAAAATGATAGGGGCCGCAGTTGAAGGCAAGTGATCTCGAGTTAAGCGAACTAATTGATCTCAGTGACGGCCGCATTGATCTTCACGGTCGGCGTCTGGTTTTACACTCCATACATGCCATGGGGCAGTTTCGACGGGATGTGATGCAGATGCTCGGCACGGTCAATGCCCGGCGTATATTTACCCGGTTCGGGTTCTTTTGGGGGCAGGCCGATGCGGCCGCCATGAAACGGATCTTCGGCTGGGACAACATGGAGGAGTGGCTTCGGGCAGGAGCGCGTTTACAGACTCTTGAAGGCATTGCTGAATGCGTCATCAAGAAGCTCGAACTCGACGAGGAGAAGAAACGGCTTCTGCTCGAGTGTACCTGGTACGATTCGGGTGAGGCCGAAGGTCACCTCGCGGAGGTCGGCCGCGCCGACGAAGCCATTTGCTGGAAACTGGTCGGCTATGCCAGCGGTTTTGCCTCCTTTTGTCTGGGCAAGAGCGTGTACTTCATAGAACGCCAGTGCCAGGGCAGGGGCGACAATTACTGCCATGCCGAGGGGCGCGATCTCGATTCGTGGGACGATGAAATCAAGTCGCATCTGCCATATTTCGAGGCTGAGGATATAAAAGGGGATGTCGAGCGCCTGACCCTGGAATTACAGCGCAAGTCCGAGGAGCTGGCCCGGCATCGCCAGGGTTTGCAGCACCGGCCCAGCAAGTTCTTTGTAGAGGGACGCAGCAAGGCGCTTCGCCAGGTAATCGACCTCGCCGAGCGTGTGGCCCATTTCGATTCGTCGGTACTCGTAACTGGCGAGACGGGTGTCGGCAAGGAGGTTCTCGCCCGCTACATTCACGGTGCCTCGCATCGTTCCCGCGGCCAGTTCCTGCCGATAAATTGTAGTGCCCTGCCCGAGTCACTTCTGGAAAGTGAGCTGTTCGGACACAAGGCGGGTTCCTTCACGGGCGCCGTCCGCGATCGCATTGGTCTCTTCGAACAGGCCGCCGGCGGGACGATTTTTCTCGATGAGATCGGGGATATCTCCGCCCTCACGCAGGTGAAAATCCTTCGTGTGTTGCAGGAACATGAGGTGATGAGGGTTGGCGAGAGTGTGCCGAGAAAAGTCGACGTTCGCGTAATCGCCGCTACCAACCGTGACCTTGACAAGGCCGTCGAGGACGGACTTTTTCGTGACGATCTTCTGTACCGCCTGCGGGTAATTGAGATTGAGATGCCTCCTCTGCGGGAACGTCGCGAAGATATCCTGCCCCTGGCCCGGCACCTGGTCGAGCGCCTTGCAAAGCGCCTCGGAATGGAGCATTTGAGGCTGGATCCGACCTGTGTCGACTTCCTCCAGGACTATCCCTGGCCCGGAAATGTCCGTGAGTTGGAAAATGCCATCGAGCGCGCGGCAGTGCTGAGCCCCGACGGGGTAATCATGCCGGAAACGCTGCCCCGGAAGGTTCGCAATGAGGCCTCCAGTCAAATGCCCGTGTCATACCGGGTGGGGCGGAGTCTTGCTCAGGTGGAACTGGAACACATCCGCGCCGTCCTCGACTCGACCGGCGGCAACAAGACCCGCACCGCCGAGATACTCGGTATCAGCCCCGCGACCCTGTGGCGCAAACTCAAGATTGTGGATGACGGCAAGGCCTCCTGAGGTATCTTCGCAAAAGCGTGGCCAAAAATGTCCTTGCCTGGACAGACGTTCATTAGATATACTTAGTCATCACCGGACTGACATAACTTCGCACAGGCGAAAGGAGAGGGGAGAATGTTTGTCAAATTCAACTCTGTTACCCATCTGTTTCTTATTCTGATTGCACTGGTCCTGGCGACTGCGTCGCATGCTTCGATTGATGAGGCCTGGCAGGCGATTCATGATCTCGAAATAGAAAGGGCCCGGGATCTGTTCGAGGAGGCGCTGAGCGACAATCCTCACGACTTTGCCGCCATGCGGGGCCTTTACCTGGTGTCGTACTTCGACATGGACCACGAAGCGCAGGTTGAAATGTTGATGCGGATGATCGAGGATGCACCGGACAACCCGTACCTGACCGGAATCTATGAGCATGTCTACGCCACCATGAACGAATGGGGTGACCGCAACGAACTCATTCGCCTGATAGGCGAGGGTTTACGGCAACACAGTGAGGGGGGACTGAACTTCCAGGGGAGACATCTGATTGAATCCGCCAACGCCACCTCGCGACCGACAACGGATCCCGGCTGGCGCCGGATCATGGGTTACCCCGAGGGTATGTGGGTTTGTGGGCCGTACGAGAACAATTCCAACATCGCCGCTTATCGGAATGTGCCGGCCGAGGAGGAGAGCCTCGATACCATGGCGGTGTCGACGGGCAAAGGCGGTATGCGTGTTGGGTGGTCGTGGATTCCTTCTACGGAGTTCGGGCAGATATATCCGGACCGGGCCATTGCCGTACAACCCGACATTGCTTTTCAGACCCGGCTGTTCTTCGAATTGCCGGATGACATGGATGTACATGTCATTCTCGGAGGCGCTTTTGCCGCCCGTTTGCGTATCGACGGCGTGGTGGTGCATGATGATCCGGTGTACCGCAATGCTTCGATCCGAGAAGGTTTCCTCGTCTCCCTTGAGAAGGGGGTTCATGAGGTTACGGGTGTCTTCAGCATAAGGGATCAGATCACAACGATAACTCTGGGTATTCTCGATAAGTACTTCCGACCGGTGACGGGCATCAAATGGCTGCGTCATGCCGAAGTTCCCCGGAGATCCACGCTCGAGTCACGGATGATCCACCCTGTGTTTCAGCCCTTCAATGAATACGTCTTAGAGCATGGTGCGGAGCCGGATACCCGTTTCTGGCGGTCCTATATCGAGATCCATAACGGATATGCTCAGGAGGCGATAGAAGAACTGGAGACAGCCTTCCGGCGGGACGAACTGAGTCTCCTGGAATCCTGTGCCCTTTCCGACGGTCTGTCGGCACAGGAGGAAAGGGCCCAGTACCTGAAACACCTCGGTCGGATACACGAGGCGGTATCAGTGCCACTGATCGATATCGGCTGGGTCACAGAAACCGAGGACAACTACGAGGAAAGCATCAAGGCGCTGGTGACCCTCGACGAAAAGTACCCCGGCAACCCGAATATTGAGATCATGGTATCACTGCAACCCCTTTTTACGGGTGACTATGTATCGGTACTGGCGAAGCTTGACTCCCTGACTGAGAGATTTCCGAAAAACACCGCCGTTCACGACATCAAGCAGATGATTTACCAGAGTGTCCTCGGCGACAACGAGTCCGCCCTGCGGGAGTTTTTGCTTTCCTGCGAGAAATCGGGCGATTCGAGCATGTTGATTCTCAATCAGGCAGGTTACATCGAAGCATGCGGACGGCTGGATGATGCCATTGAGGCGGCCGAGCTTGCTCACCGGATGTATCCCTATGCGTCCGGCGCTTTCGAGTGGCTGTTCGAATTGAAAATGCGGGCCCAGCGCGCCGCCGAGATGATTCCCCTGTTGATCGAGCAGCTCGATCGTTTTCCTTACGATGCTGACATACATGACATGTTATACGAGGCCTCCACCGCCGCCGGGCAGCTCGATCGGGCCCGACAGGCGCTGCGGGATGTTCACGAACTGAATCCGTCCGCGATCAGTCCGTATTCGCTGCTCGATTCACTGCATCACGGCGTGCCCTATGACAGTATTTTCGGTAGTGTCGATGTCATGGGACTCTGGGAAGAGGAACCCTCGGCCGAAGAACTCGGACCATTGAAGTACTGGTACGTGTGCGATCGGCGGCAGAATCTCGTTTTTGCGAGCGGCCTTATTCTCCGTGACGTCCATATGGTCAAGGTCGTGCTCGACCAGGAGCAGGTTTCCGAGGCGCAGGAAACATGGCTCGGCTTCGATAGCGATCTCTGGTTCAATACTCTGCTGGTGGCCCGCCGACTGAGAAAAGGGGAGCCGCCTCTGTCCGGCGAAGTAAACGGCGGGATCGTCCTCTTCCAGGACTTGAAGCCCGGCGATGCCATAGAGTTGCATTATCGCATGTGGTCGCAGCGGGACGGAGACCTCTTTTCCGCATTTTGGGATACCTATATGGTAAACGCGGGATATTACCAGAGATACTGGGAGTATCACATCCTTACCGATCGCGATGACCTCAGGACCGTCTCGGCTCCACCGGCCGGGGAACCCGAAATAGGTACTCATTGCGGTTTCAGGAGCATGCTTTGGAAGGGGGAGAAGGTGCCTGCCTACGATTACGACTTTGCCCTGACACCTCCGGCCGAAGATTTGCTGGGCAAGGTGTATATTACCAGTATTCGCGACTGGGATATCTTCAACAAATGGTATGCTTCTATCAGCGAGGCGCTTCTGGACAAGAACCCGCGCTCGGAGGCGCTGGCAGACAGTCTCACGGTGGGTCTGCGGACGGACGCAGAGAAGCTCGAGGCGCTCTTCAAGTATATCGTGCATGAAATTCCATATCAGAGGCTGGGGCTGGATTATCACGCCTCCATCCCGCAGAAACCGGACATTGTTCTGGAGAACCACTGGGGAGACTGCAAGGACAAGGGCCATCTCCTAATAAGCATGCTTCGTCATGTTGGCGTCGAAGCCTGGCCGGTACTGCTCCAGAGTCGAGATCAGGGTTCGATCCAAAAGCTGCCCGTTTTCGATTTCGACCACCTCATCGTCAGCTGTCTTATCGATGGTGATACGGCGTATGTGGACGCTACCGATGTTCCCTTCCCTCCGAGGTGCTCTCTTACCAATGACGAGGCGGGTCAGCCAATGCTCCTTGTCAACGGTAACATCGAGTCGCAATTGCTTACCCTGCCACCCGCCAGGCCGGAGAACCGGTCGCAGGAGTTCACAATGATGCTTTCACCCGGTGCCAATAAGTGGTTCGACCTTGAGTACCATCGGTCATATAACAATCTCAATGCCGGGTGGGAGCGCTCATATCTGAAGGGACTCACCATGCCGGAGTTGATAAAGAGGACCGAGACCAGTATCACTGATTCCTGGGGGGTCACCCTGTCGCTCGATTCAATCGTGCACGATCCGGTTGAGAGCCTCGATCCGGCTTTCATGGAGAGTCTCTACGGAGCAATGGAACTGAATATCCAGAATGCGGGTGCCCTGACATTGGTTACCCTGCCGCGCTGGGCATTCTTCAACCGGAGTATGCTACCCCGTCTGACGAAAGATGGTAAGAGAGATTGCCCCGTTGACCTGTCCCACATATGTCAGCAAACGAGCCGGCGGATGGAGCTTGTTTACCCGCCGAGCTATGGTGAGCCGCAGCTTACCGATGATGTCACGATTAGTGATTCTCTGTGGAGTTTCTCCTTCGCCATTGATCACGACCGCGATGAACACAAGCTGATCCTGCAATACGAGATGGAAATCAAGGATGGGCAATGCGCGGTCGAGCCGTTCACTGAATTCGCGAAAGAGGTCATTGGGATCTTCGACACTCCACTTGTGTTTCAGACCCCGTGACCGGCATATGAGAAGTTTGCCGAATGAAAAAGGCGGAGAAGGAACCACCTTCTCCGCCTGTTCATTTACTACAAATCTTTCTAAGCCTATGGGCAGGCCGGTGGTGTCGGCCCGCCGGTGAACATGAAATCCACAAGATAAACCAAGTCGGTAATATCGATCGGCGGGACAGCGCTGCCGTCAATATCGCCTTCGTCCCAGCAGGGCGGTGGTGCGCCGCTGGTGAACATGTAATCTACCAGGTGCACCAGATCGGCGATATCGATAATCGGGCCGCCGTCATGATTCACGTCACCGCGCATGTTGCAGCAGCCGGTCGAGGGCTCGGTTATCATGTGCAGCATATCGATCGCCGGCGCGGCAACCGCCTGCATCGTGCCGCTGGGCCACCTTACGACCACGGAGTCGATGATGGTCAAAGCCCCCAGGCCGAACTCCGCCGTCAGTGAATTCTGCGAGCAGAAGCCGGAACCGGCGGAGATCTCGCGTATTTGCGGCAGGACCGGGTTCATGGCCGTGTAGAGCTCCACCCGGGCGCCGATCGCGGAGCGGTTGGAGATCGTGCCCGTGAGTTTGAACTGCACCCAGTG
>CAZVUZ010000068.1:0-16903 GCA_964630485.1 uncultured Ignavibacteriales bacterium | reverse complement strand
TTGGCGTACCAGATCAGGAAATACTGGGAGAAGGCCATGTAGGCCCAGAAAATAATGAAGGCGAAAGTCAATTTACCCAGATCGTGATAATGCTCGACGGTTACGGTATCGCCCAGCACCCCCTTGCGCCGGAGGTGACCGGCGACGAGGATTATGAAGGAGAGCACTGCCAGGAAACCGCCTGAGAAAATATATACGCCGAAAATTGTCGAGTACCAGTGCGGGTCGAGCGACATTAACCAGTCGAAGGCGGCAAAAGTCGAGGTGATGGCAAACAGCACCATGCCGGGGGCGCTGGTGCGCCGCATCTGTTGAAGCAGCTTCGGGCTGTGTCCCCGGTCCTGTTTCAAAGAGAGGCGGCTGAGCCGAATAGCGATTATGGCCCAGATGGCAAAATAGACGGCGGTCCTGATCGCGAAAAAGCCCGGGTTGAGGTAGCCTGACTTCTTCTGAAGCAGTTCATCGGCGGCCACGACATCGGCGTGACTCCAGTGATACAGTTCATGGATGCCGAGAAGAACGGGAATGGCGAACACCGCCATGAGCGGCAGGGTGAGCATGGCGCTCTCTGAGAACCGTCTCAGCACGATGCTCCATTTGGCGTTGACCAGGTGATGCAGCATCGTGAAGAACAGCCCGGCCAGGCCAATGGATACCCAGAACACGAAACTAACCAGGTACGAATAAAACATCTGGCGGGCGTCGGTAAAATACCCGATGGCGCTCAGCGCCAGCCCGACAACGCCGACGATCAGGGCAATCGTGCCCAGAGAGCCGGCCTTTTCCAGACGATATGTTTCCTTGTTGAGCTTCATGGGCTACTTTCCTAATTAACCCTTTCCCTGATTTCTATCGGAACGTCCTCCAGGGTGGCGTTCTGACTGCGCTGGAGCACCCGCAAATAGGCGACGATAGCCCAGCGATCCTTAACCGGGATTTGGTGTCGATAGGAGGGCATATTTCGGACGCCGTTGGTGATAACATCGAATACCTGCCCGTCGGGCATCTCCCGGAGCCTTTCGCTGTGGAAGGTCGGCGGCGGCACATAACCGCGGGTGAGCATTATCCCCTTGCCGTCGCCCAAGCGGCTGTGGCATGGCGAACAGTAGATATCGTAGCGTTGATGGCCGCGCTCAAGAAGGGGCAGGTCAACAGTGAGCGGCCCGGTCTCAAGCAGGTTACCGTTTTCGTCTTTACCGGTGTTCAGGGCGACATCGTCGCGCAATTCGTCGCGCGCGACCGTGCCCGCCACCGGGGTGCGCATCGTGGCCCCGTCCTCGAAAAATTCGCTCTGGCTCTGGGCCTTGTACTTGGGCTGATTATCCATGTTGGGATTGAGGTGCACCGGAGGTTCCTTGGAGGGCTTCCCCCGGAAACAGGACACCGCGCCGAACGACACCACCAGCGACAGGCACAGCACAATCATGCCGCGCAAAGTCCGGGACAACCCGGTCGGGTGATTCGTCATGACTCAATCACCTCCACGTCGACGGCCCCAATTGACTTGAGTAATTGCATGGTTTGCTCGGCATCGAACTTAGGGTCATCCGACTCCACACTGACAAAGAAGCCGCCGTCGGTTACTTTGGCGAATTTGTCAGAATTAAACAGCGGGTGAAAGAGCCGGGGCAGTTTGTTGAAATGCAGCATGCCGAAGAAGGCGCCGAAGGCCGAGAGCAATACCGTGATGGCAAACGTCACCGGCACAAATGCCTGGTAGCTGAAGAAGGCCTTGCCGGAGATGACAATCGGGTAGTCCACGGCGCTGGTCCACCACTGAAAGCCGAGGGCGCCGACAAGGCCACAAATACCGGCGAAGCCGACGACATAACCAAGCGGCGATCGTTTTAACCCCATGGCGTCATCCATACCGTGGATGGGAAAGGGCGAGTGACAATCGTATTTTCTGTATCCGGCATCGCGCATTTTCTCGGCGGCGTGCAGCAACGATGACGCGCTGTCGAACTCGGCCAGCAGAATTTTCGTAACCTTGCTCATGCCTTGCCTCCCGGGACCGCGTGCCCGTGGTGCGGATTCGCCTGCGGCAGGACACCCTTGACCTCTGACATGGCCACCATCGGCAGGTATCTCAGGAACAACAGGAACATCGTGAAGAACAGACCGAAGGACCCCACGAAAATACCAATATCGTATATGGTCGGGCTGTAATAATCCCAGCTTGACGGCAGGAAGTCGGCGTGGAGGGTCATGACAATCACGAAGCGCTCGAACCACATGCCGACGTTAATCAAAATCGAAGCCACGAACATCACCGGAATAGTCGTGCGCAGTTTCTTGAACCAGAATATCTGCGGCACGAGGACATTGCAGGAAATCATTATCCAATAGGCCCAGGCATAGGGGCCGAAAGCACGGTTGAGGAAGGCGAAGGTCTCGTAGTCATTGCCCGAGTACCAGGCGATGAAGAACTCCATCGAATAGGCGTAGCCGACCATACTGCCTGTCACCAGCATGATTTTGCACATCTTATCGAGATGACTCAAGGTGATGATGTTTTCGAGGTAGAAGACCTTGCGGGCAATCAATGACAGCGTCATGACCATGGCGAACCCGGAGAAGATAGCGCCCGCGACGAAATAGGGCGGGAAAATGGTCGTGTGCCATCCGGGCAGGACACTGGTGGCGAAGTCGGTACTCACAATCGAGTGTACCGAGAGTACCAACGGCGTGGAAACGCCGGCCAGGACGAGGTAGGCCATTTCGTAATGCTTCCACTGGCGGTTGCCGCCGCGCCAGCCGAGCGAGAAGATGCCGTAGAGCACTCTTTTAAGCCGCGTTTTGGCCCGGTCGCGAATTGTGGCCAGGTCCGGAATAAGCCCGACGAACCAGAACAGCAGCGAACAGGTGAAATAGGTGCCGACGGCGAAAGTGTCCCATAGCAGCGGACTGCGGAAATTGGGCCACACACCCATCTGGTTCGGCAGGGGGAAGGTCCAATAAAGAACCCAGGCGCGGCCGACGTGTATGGCCGGGTAGAGCAGAGCGCAGATTACCGCGAAAATGGTCATGGCCTCGGCGAAACGATTGATCGAGGTCCGCCAGCGCTGTCGGAGCATGAAGAGAATAGCAGAAATCAGCGTCCCGGCATGCCCGATACCAACCCAGAAAACGAAATTGACAATCGCCCAGCCCCAGCCGACGGGATTGTTCAAACCCCAGATGCCGGTGCCCTCCCAGAAGAGATAACCGATCATGCCGAACAGCATCATCGAGAGCAGCACCGAGACACCGAAAAGCGGATACCACAGTTTCGGCGGCTTGTTCTCGACAATCCGACTGACCCGTTCAGTGACCCATTCGAACGAAGGATTCCCCGTGATCAGGATATCCTCATTGGCGGTTGAACCGGTCATTTTCGTTTCGGCGCTCATGTTATTAACGGCTCTTCATACGCGATCTCACACGGGGATCACGTCAACTCCGGGTTGGGGTTGCGCACCTTAGCCATATAGGTCGTCCTCGGTTTGATATTCAACTCCGAGAGCATGGCGTAACTGCGATTCTGTTTTTTCACCTTCGTTATCCGGCTGTCCGGATCGTTGATATTTCCAAACACTATTGCCCTGGTCGGACAGGCCTGCTCGCAGGCGGCGGTTACTTCGCCGTCCCTGACTTCGCGTCCCGCATTCGTGGCGGAAATCCTGGCCCGGTTGATGCGCTGAACACAATAAGTGCACTTCTCCATGACACCCCGCGAACGGACCGTGACATCGGGATTCTGGGCCATCTTGACCGTCTCCGCCAGCTCATTGGTGTAGTTGAAGAAGTTGAAGCGGCGTACCTTGTAGGGGCAGTTGTTCGAGCAATAGCGCGTCCCGATACAGCGATTGTACACCATCGTATTCAAACCCTCACCGTCGTGAACGGTGGCCGCGACGGGGCAGACCTGCTCGCAGGGGGCATTTTCGCAATGATGGCAGGCCACTGGCTGATGCACCATCTCGGGATCCCCGGCATCACCCTTGTAATAGCGATCCACCCTGATCCAGTGCATCTCGCGGCCATTACGAACCTGCTTTTTGCCGACGACGGGAATATTGTTTTCACTCTGGCAGGCGATGGTGCAGGCATTGCAGCCGATGCAGGCGGTCAGGTCGATGCTCATGCCCCATTGGTATCCCTCGGCATAGCTGTGTTCGTCCCAGAGCGACTTGAGCGGCGGATGTTCCACCATTTCGCGGGCGAACTCGGGATGCTTGCGATACTCCTCGAGGGCGGCCTCGCGCACGATTGGGCGGCCTTCCATGACACTGTGGTCCTGCGTATTGGCCAATTCCATGCGACGGCCGGTTTTCGTCACGGAGATCCCGGGACCGAAGCCGGGATTCTTCGACGTCCGCATGGCGTAGGCGTTCACGCCAACCCCGCCCGAAACGCGGCCTGTTTCCTTGCGACCGTAGCCAAGGGCCAACACGATGCCGTGATCCGCCTGGCCGGGGATTATCCAGATGGGGCTCTCCAACTCGCGGCCCTCGTAGCTCAGTTTGACCACGTCGCCGTTTTCTAAACCGAGAGCCCTGGCGGTAGCGGGGCTCACCAGAGCGGCATTGTCCCATGAGATTTTGGACACCGGGTCGGGCAATTCCTGCATCCAGCCGTTGTTGGCATAGCGGCCGTCAAAAAGCGATGGGTCGGCCTGGAAAACGACCTCCAGTAGGTTGTTGTCAGGAGCCTCAGCTTTGAGACAATCGTCGTCCAGGGCCCCGATTACCTTGTCAGACTTAATCTTGATTTTGAGCGGATCCGGTTGACCGGCATCGGCAAGGAAGCCGTCATGAAGGACGTGGCGCCACTTATTGTCGAAATTTATCCGGCCGAGTATATCCTGCCAGGTTTTGCGCACGATGTCATAGCCGCGACGGTCGCGGCCGGTGGCGAGCAGAGATAGTATCTCCACCGCGCTCTTGCCGCCGTGAAGCGGTTCAATAAGCGGTTGAACAATACCCGGCGTGCCGTCGAGCGCGCGCACATCGGACCATTCCTCGAGGAAATGCGATTGCGGCAGGTGCCATTCGCACAGCCCCGCTGTTTCATCGTCGTATTGGCTGAGCTGAAGGGTATGTATGACTTTTTTGAGGGCCTCGGAGAAATCGAGATCCGCCGGGGCATTGTAAGCCGGGTTGGCGCCGAGCATTACCAGCGTTGTGATCCTGCCGGATTTCATGTCAGCCGCCAGCTCGACCATGTCCTGTATCTTTGAGCTTGTGGCGTCTCTGAATTCACGATATTCGACGGTCTTACCGGTATTGTCGAGGGCCTCATTGATGGCCGCCACCAGGGCATGTACCGGTGCCGGCTGGCGCCGTCCGGCGACAACGAGGGCCTTCCCGGCATTGCGGGCGAGATCGGCGGCGACGGCCTTGATCCATTTCGCCTCACCCCAATCGCGTCCCTCTGTTTCGGCGATCCCGGCGACTTCAATCCCGCTCGTACCCAGCTCCTTTGCCAGAGCGAGAGTGAAAGCCGCTATTTGCGAACTTGTCAGGCGCAAACGGTGATCGGCGGCGGCCCCCGTAAGGCTAAAACCGCCTTCAACGACATAGAGGCGATTCATCGCGTCCTTTTCCGTCTCGATGCGGCGACCATCGACAAACCCGCGCGCGGCGGTGACGCTTTCCGTCTCCATTTGAAGGAAATCACTGTCGAGCGACAGGATAACCCGGGCTTTATCATAATTGTAAAGCGGACGAGCGATTTTCCCGGTGGCCATCTCTATTCCCCGGGATATGTTCTCGTCATTTACCGGCGCCCATGTCACCCAGCGGGCGCGGGGGAATTTATCCGCGAAGTCATTCTTGAGGCGGGCCAAAGTGGGGGAGGAGAACTCATCGGCCAGCACCGCCAGGCCTTCGCCACGGTTTTGCGAATGGCGGTCGAAAAGTCCCCGCCAGGCGGATATGAACTGGTTGTAACTGCTTTCGACGCCCTTGTGCATCACGCGTTGGGAGCGGTCGGGATCGTAGAGGTTCAGGATCTCGGCCTGCATGAAGGGGCTGGTGCCGCCGCGAGATGAGGGATGCCCCGGGTTGCCTTCGATTTTCGTCGGACGGCCTTCGTGACTTTGTACCAGAAGCCCGCAGGCGGTGTTGCCAAAGGGCATGGAGGTGGCGTAATGCTGCGCCACGCCGGGAACGACCTCCTCCGGCTGGGCCACATAGGGCACGATTTTTTCCACCGGTCGGCGGCAGGAAGACAGCCCTGCCAGGGCGATAGACGCTCCCAACAGGCCCAGAAAATTACGCCGAGACCAGGAATTGTCCATTTCCGAGGCGCCCTCGGTGAACTCCTGCCCGCGGTTCTGCTCAAGTTCCGGTGTTCCGGACAGTTCCTTGAGACTGCGCCAGTAGGCCCGGCCGCGTATGTCGTTATCTTTGCTCATCGGTGACACGCCGAACAATCCTCCGGCGGGTTGATATTGCGTTCCTGCCGGAAGCGTTTCGCAAACTTCTCGTGATCTTCCGACGGTTCCCAGGTCATATTCGTGATCTCGCCCAACGGTCTCAGGTGCGGATCGGGACTGCGGTGGCAGTCCAGGCACCAGCTCATGCTGAGAGGCTGGACCTGAATGACTTCGACCATTTGCGCGACATTGCCGTGACAGCTTTTGCACCCGACACCGCGCGTAACGTGGGCGCTGTGATTGAAATAAGCATAGTCGCCCAGGTTGTGAATCCGCACCCACTCAATCGGCCTGCCCGAGGCCCAGCTTTCGCGTACCGGCAGCAACTTCTCGCTCTCGGTAAGAATAAGCTTATGGCAATTCATGCAGGTCTGCGTCGGCGGTACCATGGCCACCGGTGAACGGTCGACCGAGGTATGGCAGTAGCGGCAGTCAAGGCCGAGATCGCCGGCATGCAGCTTGTGGCTGTAGCGTACCGGCTGAACCGGACGATAACCGACGTCGGTATAGCGGGGCGAGAAATAGTACCAGACAAAACCGACCGCGAACAGGGTGGCAATTATCCCGCCCACCGCAATATATACAGGTAGTTTGTTGGTCCACTCGGGGAATATTTGTGCCAAGTTGCCTTACCCGTTTACGCCACGCCGGAAGGTTCATCCGAACGTGTACCTTACCTGAAGAGGCGTCAAAACCTCTGGTTATAGCCACCGCTTTTGTCTACGAGCGGTATAAATACTGTCGTTAATAAGGCCTGTCAAGCGAAACCGGACGTTACGGAACGTTGTTGTCCACCTTTGGGTGTTTTTCGATGCGAACCGCTCGGTCGGTATCCCTTCCTACGTCGAATATGGGGAATTGTGATTACGATGGCAACAGAAAACAATTCCCGGGCAGACTTTGTGTCTCATCCGGATACCAGGATGGTACGGGGGGATGGCGGGAAATATATTCACACCAGGGTATCGAGCATGAGCGCCGCGAAAATTCCGAAGAGATACACCAGGGAGAAACGGAACATAGGACGAAGAGCCTCGGCTGAAGACGATTTCTTAAGGTCCCAGGCTCTCTTAATAAAAGCCATTCCCAGGAACACCGCCGCCGCCAGATAGAACCATCCGGCTCCGAAAAAGGGCAATGCAAGGCTGACGGCGACAAGTACCAGGGTATAGTAGAATATCTGACTGAGGGTGGATACATCACCGCGAACCAGCGGCATCATGGGCAGTCCCGCCCGGCGGTAATCGTCCTTGCAGAATATGGCCAGGGTCCAGAAATGGGGCGGGGTCCAGAAGAAGATTATCGAAAACATTATCCATGGCGCTATATGCATCGTGCCGGTGGCGGCGGCCCAGGCTCCCACCGGGGCCATGGCGCCGGCGATGCCGCCGATGACGATATTCTGCGGCGTATTCGGTTTCAGGTAGAGGGTGTAAAACAGGCCGTAGAAGAGAATATTTGCCAGGGCCAGCGCGGCCGTGAGCCAGTTGAACACGAGTCCGAAAAGCAAAACGCCCACGACACCGATTACGATCGAGAAGACGAGTGCCCGGGTGGGTTTTATGGCTCCCCGCGGTAGCGGTCGCCGACCGGCGGTGCGCGACATCCGTGCATCGATTTCACGCTCAAGATACTGGTTCAGGGAGTTTGCCGAACCGCCGGTGAGGTAAAGGCCGAGCAGGACCAGGGCGAATTGCAACGGTTCACCAAGCATGGATCCTTCGACGACCAGGGCCGCGGCGCCGGTAAACAGCACTAACAGCATGATCGAGGGCTTCGTGAGCTGGATGTAATTGATACACGCCCTGGGTAATTTATTCATAACACGCTAACATCTTGAATCGTTATAAACCGCGGTTTAGAAAGCCAAACAACCGCCGGCAGCATTCGTTCCGGGAAACTGTGCAGGCCAATATATGACCTCAGTTGACCGTAAACAACCTTCATCATCGGCGCCCGCGCGGGACACTTTGTGCTTGAGATAACGCACTAATGGAACTATGTTCGGAAACAGGCGTAGAATCAATCATAATCTTTTGCGAAGTCTATTTTGGAATTGATGTCGTAAACATGGGGAGACTGCCGTGAAACCCATTGCTATTGGACTCGTGCTATTGATACTTGCCGGTGTCACCCGGGCCGGCGTAATCATCGGGAAAGTTACTGATCTCGAAAGCGGCGATCCGATTCCGTATGCCACCGTGCGCGTGGAGGGTACGGGCCGTTCGATGTTGGCGAACGAGGAGGGAGTTTATCGCCTGAAATTGGACGCCGGCACCTACCGCCTGAAATTCAGCCATGTTGCCCATTACTCTGAAGGTTCGGACGTCGTCGTGGGCGAGGGGGAAACCCGGCAGGACGCACAATTGCGCCTGGCCTATATCCCGGTGGCGGATATGAAAGTCTATGAGCGTGATTACGATGCCGCCCAGCGCATTATTATCGAAGCTATCGCCCGCAAGGATGAGATCCTCTCCGGCCTCGAGAAATACGATGCCAGAGCCTACTCCCGTTTCGTGGTCCGGAATCCGGATAAGCCGGATTCCAGTGCTATTATGGTAATTACCGAGTCACAGTTGGAGATTCTATGGGAGCATCCTGACGACTACAAGGAGATCATTACCGCGCGCAAGAGCTCGTCGAATATTGAATCCGATCAAGTGATCCTGGGCGTAGGTCAAATACCCAATTTCAACGAAAACCGTATCGATTTCGGCTTCGATCCGATCATCTCGCCCGTGGCCAAAGATGCCCTGGACCATTACCGGTATTACCTGCTGGATACGATTTCATACGACGGCCACCCGGTCTTCCGGCTGGAGATCGAGCCTCTAAACGACTATGAGCCCCTCTTCGTCGGCACCGTGGACATTGCCGACTCCAGCTACCAGGTGGTGGGCGCCGCCGTCGGCTTCAGCGAAGCGATTGACTTGCCTTATTTCAGGGATCTCAAATACGATCAGCGTCATTCCCTTTTCGAGGACAAATACTGGATGCCGGTGGAGGTGCGCTTTACCGCCATCGCTGACCTGCCGATACCATTGGTGCCCACTTTTGACATCGATTACGTCGCCGCGATGTACGATTACACTTTTGATGTCCGCCATCCCGACGGTACCTTCGACTACACCCTGGTCGTTGATCCCGGGGCGGACGATATCGACAGCGTTCAATGGGAACTTGGCCAGATCATTCCCCTGACAGAGATGGAAATACGGGGTTACGAGCGCATCGATTCCGTCTCCAACCTGCCCCGGCCATGGTATCGATGGGGACTGAGAGGCCTCTTTATGGGGATCGGTATGGCCACCCAATACGATATTTTTCATTACAATCGCGTGGAAGGTCCCTATCTCGGCCTCGGTGCCGACCTCGATAACCTGATCCCGAGGACCGGTATTGAGGCCCGCGGCGGCTATGCTTTTTCGCGGGAACTCTGGCAATACCGTTTCCGTGCCCAGCACCGTCTCTGGGATCGTCACCGCCTGGACATCGCCGCCGAGCTTCACAACCAGATCAGCCGCCGCCCGACTATCATTACCCGGGAAGGCGCCAATCCCACAATAATGGCGTTCATGAACAAGTCAGACCCCTTCGATTATTTCCGGGAGAAGGGCCTTGAGGTTTCGGCTCACATCGATCCTCTCCGGCACTTTAGATTCGGTGTGAGTTACCGAGATTTCCGCCAGTTCTCGGAAGAGGTCAACGAGGACTACAGTGTTTTCCGCAATGATGAAGAGAGCCGAGTCAATCCCGCCATCGCCGATGGTACCCTGCGCTCTTTCGGCGCGGAACTGACCTGGGACTCCCGGAGGCTCATGAAGGTCAAGGGCGAAGAGGTCCCCATGTATTCATCCTCGATCGTTCGCGCTCGCCTGGGGGTGGAAGTGTCTTCGCCGGAGCTGGTGAACACGGACTTTGATTTCCTGAGATACTATCTGCGAGTCTATCACAATCGGCGACTTTTCGGGATGGGCGAAATGACCGTGAATCTCTATGCCGGAGCCTCGAATAAGGGCCTGCCGCCGCAGAGGTATTTCACGCTCGATTTCGGCGATGAAATGATGACCTATGATCTGTATTTCAAGACCCTCGATGAGTATAATTTCTCAGGCTCGCGAGCCCTGGCCCTGTATGCCGAACATCAATTCGGTCTTCGCCTGTGGCAACGCAGTCGCCTGCCCCTGGTTAAGGACATTCCGTTTTCCCTGACGGTCTACGCCGGCGCTTTCTGGACCGATTTCGACGATCACGAGGCGTTCCCGGGCGACGAGTTACTGCGTACCGCCGAACGTCCGTATCGTGAGATAGGATTCAGCATCGGTCGCATCACGCCGCTGAATCTGGAGTGCTACTTCACCTGGCAACTGTCCGACTACGACACCAAGGACTTCACGTGGATGTTCGGTTTTAGCTTCTGAGGCAATGACCGATCCCGGGGATAGACGGGCGCCGAAGAGAACGGCGAGCCTTGAGACTCGCCGGCCAGCTCAATATTGCTTTCCATCCGATGTCGTATTGTGTAATTTGTGAACCGTGACCGATATCAATGACACTGCCGTGAGAGCCGTGCCGCCGGATGGCGGCACATTTGGCGGCGACCTGTCGAAGGCGCTGCTGGTGCTGGCGTTGCTTTCGCCGATCATTCTCGTGGTAACCGGCCCGCGGCCTATTATCGCGGCGGCCTGGTTCGGCGGCATCGCCCTGTTATTGGCCCTGGTCCATCCGCGGGTATGCTTTTTTCTCTTCGTGCTTTCCATCGGTTGGTACTATCCCATCTTCGTCGGTGGCGCCATGGTCAATCCCTCCGATATCGCTTTCCTCCTGACGCTGGTGGCGGTGGCCCTGGATTTTCTTTTAAGGGGAAGCAGTGAGATCAGGAGATCGCCCTTTGACCTGCCCTTCCTGGCGTTGATTGCGGCCACCTATCTATCGATCATCTTCGCCTTTGATCGCGGTGAGTCGGTCACTCCGGCCATGCGTATTGTGGTGATTTACCTGGCTTTCCGGATTTCCTACAAGATGGCGCTTGAAATCGGCGTCCGCCGGATAGTACTCTTTTACATTTATTTTGTCGCCGCCCTGTCGCTTTACAATGGCTTCACGCTGGTGATGCAGGGGGGCGAGCGGCGCATCTTCGGACCGGCCTGGCTGACGATCGAGACCTTTGCCATGACGGCGTTGCCGATGGCGGCCGCCTTTATCATATGGTCGCGCGATCGCCGCGAGAGAATACGGTTAACCGTTGTTTGCCTGGTCATCGGCCTGGCCGTCTTTGCCACCCAGTCGCGGGCGCCGATGCTCACGATTGTGCTCAGCCTGCCGGCCCTGGCGCTATTCTCGGCGAGAAAGGTCAGCGCCGTCAGCGGTCGCCGGGCTCTCGGGGTGCTCTTTAAGTTGGCTGGGTTGGCAGTGGCCATAGTCGTCGTGGCCCTGATCCTTAGGGATATGTTTTTCGAAAGCACCTTCGGCCGCATCGACGAGTTCATCAATTCGGCCGTCCGTCCCGAGGGGACTATCGCTCTGCGCATCGTCCTTTGGACCGCGGCCCTGAAAGCATTCCTGATCAATCCCATCACCGGTATCGGTTCCGGCAATTTCCATATTGTCGATCAAATCGTCCCGGAAATACGCCTCACGCCGGTATGGTATTACATCGGCGGCCTGTCGGCTCACAGCGTGGTCCTCCAATACCTTTCGGAGACCGGCATTTTAGGTGCCGGTGCCCTTTTGTGGCTGGCCTTCCGCGCCATGCGAACAGCCTACCGGTCATTTAAGCAGAAATTATCGGTGCGCGACAACCAGACCTCGGCGGCGGTTTTCATCGCCACCTTCGTCGTCGTCGTGACGTTCTTCTACATGAGGGCCTGGACCTGGGGGCAGGACGGCTACCTTATGGCCATGCTGTTCGGCCTCAACGCCGCCTGGTACCGAAGACGCACCGGCCTGTCCTGAGCAATCCTCCCGGACAAAAAAACGCCCCCGGTTTTACGCGGGAGCGTCGAGATTTCTGAAAAGAGCCGGAGACTAATTCTCGGTGAGAATCACGTCGTCATATTCGACTTCGAAACGAAGCTTGTGCTTGGCCTCTTCCTGAGCCAGGCCCGTGAAAAGCTCCTGCAGGCCGGCGTCGTCGGTGCTGGCCGCGAGATCTGAGTACAGCTTGTAGGCGGCCTTTTCGGCCTTCATGGCCAGGATCAGGGCTTCCTGATAACCGATATCTCCGCTGAGATCGATTTCCACCAGGTTGTCACCGATCTTAAGGTCCAGAATTTTCTTTTCCGACTTGATCATTACCTTGCCGCCCTTGACCGAGATCAACTTGGCCTTGTGGCGCTTTTCCTCTTCGGAGAAGTCGAGGAATACCTTTTTCATGCCGGGGCGATCCATCTTGTCGGCCAGGCCCGCATAGAACTGGGCGGCGTCTTCTTCCTTCTCAATTGCGAAATCCAGAATTGCATCGACAGAGTCGAGTTTCATAGGGGCCTCCATAGCAAATACATCGTTAGCCGGCAACCAAAGACCGCACCGCCCTTGCCGCCGCCATCACTTGATTTTCAAAAAAATGTAATTATCCAGTCTGAAGATTATAATGCATCCACCGGGCTTTATCAATCGGTTTTTCACCGGCCAAAAAAAGGCTCGCTCTGTTAAGAGCGAGCCTTTTGAAATAACTTTGCGAAACTACATCAGCCGCCGTAGGTGATGTCCAGATAGAGCACCGTACCGTCAGCGCCGTCGATCTTGATGACAATGCGGACCGTGTGGGTGCCGTCGGGGTCGGTAGTTACGAACTCGATCAGGTAGCTGTTGGTCAGGGCGCCGACTATCGGCAGGTCGGACAGATCAAGGTCGGTGGCCTGGTAATCGGTAAAGAAAATCGTGCCGCCGGTGCATTCGGACATGGCCCAGGGGCGCTCATCGTCGAGATCCGTCCAGCTGTAGTAGGTCGTGTCTTCGCTGAAGACGGTGTGGACCGTGGAATTGCCGCCAAGGACGTCGCACATATGTGAGGTGCTCCACTCGGCATGGCCGTTGGGCTGGGTCGGCTCGTCGGTGAAGTTTATGTAGTTGCGTGAGGCCCCGGAACGCCAGTTATAGTTTTCGTGGGCGAACAACGCGCCAACGACGCCGTTTTCACCCCAGACATCGGGGGCGAAGGTAGTAGCCGCAGTATGCAGGGCGGCGCTGTCGGCGCCGGCAAAGCCGCGCGTCCGGCTTGTGCCGGAGGTGTAACCGGGGCGAGAGGTGAGGTAAACTTCAAGGCCCTCGGCGTCGGTAAAATTGAGCCCGCCGTAAACCTGACCGGAGTAGCCGACACAGGCAAAGCGAACGTCAAGGCCGCCAGCCTCAAGAAGCTGGGCGAAGGCGATAATCCCGGCCGCCACCGAGTCCGATTCCTGGCCCATACTGCCGGAGTTGTCGACGCAGAACACCAGGTCCGCTTTGAGGACGTTGTCCTGACTGACTTTGGTTACGCGCAATCCCTTGACCGTGCCGTCTTCCTCGATGAAGATGTTCTCGTTGGCGACAAATTCGATCGGATCACCGGTGTTGGGATCGAGCATGCCCGGAATATTGACGCGGACGATGTCTTCGTTGTCTTCGTCCAGTCCAAAGGTGGCCGTCGGGGTCAGATTATTGAATTGCACTGCCGGAAGGTCGATTGACGGATCTGAGGGAATATCATATTCATCGTCATCGTTACTCACCCAGTCCTCGTCATCGCCTATATTCACGAGTGTGTCTTTATAATTATCTGAAGTGTCTGAGATAACGAGTTTTTTGTCGCCGCAGGCCGGTAGCAGCCACAAAACCGCCAGGAGAATGACCAGCAACCTGAATGAAAGAATCCTCACCTCGAACCTCCTTGTTTCTACACAAAGCGAACCGTGCCGTGCCTGTCGATGCCATGTATTCGAGAACAGCAACAACAGCCGGGGCTTCGGCTCTAAATTTTTTACCCTGCCATATGTCTTATAGCCATGTAGTTCGGCCGATTGCGGCGCCCTCGCCACAACCTTGCTATATTGGTCCCAGTCTGCGGACCGGAACACATCACCACAGTATCGGTGTTATGACACTGAGAAAACAACTTTTATTTTGTCCTGTCAACAGAAAAACCGCACCTGGGAGCAATACCCGCGCTGCCTTGCCCGAAATCACCGCCGATGCCGGAAGGCTGTGCGGAACCTCCCGCCCGAAGAGGTGTTCCTGAAGTACAGGAAATCAGGATAATTCACAGCCAACAAATAATAATAACGGAGCAATATGATGAGCAAGGTAAAGGCTTTTGCGACGAGCGCCCCCGACAAACCGCTGGCGGCATTCGAATACGATTCGGCGGCGCTGGGTACCGAAGAGGTCGAGATCGATGTCCAGTATTGCGGGATCTGCCATTCGGACCTGTCTATGATCGAAAACCAGTGGATGATGACCGACTACCCGCTGGTGCCGGGCCACGAGGTGGCCGGCGTGGTAGCCGCGGTTGGCGCAGGCGTAAAACACCTCAAACCCGGCGACCGAGTGGGGCTGGGTTGGTACTCGAAAAGCTGTATGACCTGCGAAGCCTGCCTTTCCGGCGACCATAATCTGTGCGCCTCCAACGAGTCGACTATTGTAGGCCGTTTCGGCGGGTTCGCCAATAAAGTGCGCTGTCACTACGGTTGGGCGATTCCCCTGCCGGAAAAGCTCGACTCGAAGGTGGCCGGACCGCTTTTCTGCGGCGGTATTACTGTCTTCAATCCTATTGTACAGTTCAACGTAAAGCCTACCGACCGCGTCGGCGTGGTGGGAATAGGCGGTCTCGGGCATATGGCGGTGCAGTTTCTTTCGAAGTGGGGATGTCATGTGACGGCACTCACGTCCTCGGCTAACAAGGCTAAAGAGGCCCGGATGTTCGGTGCGCATGAAATTCTTGATTCGCGCGACGACAAGGCCCTGGAGGCGGCCGCGGGGGCGTTTGATTTTCTGCTGGTGACGGCCAACGTAACGCTCAACTGGCCGCTTTATCTCAACACTCTCCGTCCGAAGGGGCGGTTGCATTTTGTCGGCGCCGTTCTGGAGCCATTGGCGGTGCCGGTGTTTTCGCTTTTGACGCAGCAGAAGTCGGTGTCGGCCTCACCGTTGGGAAGTCCGGCGACGATTCTGGACATGCTGGAGTTCTGCACGCGCCATGAAATCGCGCCGCAGATCGAGGTGTTCCCGATGACGAAGGTGAACGAGGCTTTACAGCATCTCAGGGACGGCAAGGCCCGCTACCGCATCGTGCTCGAGAATGATCTTTAGTTAGATTCTGCCGTAGGGTGGGTTTGTCCTCAAACCCGCCTTTGTTCCTAAGCTGGTGAGGCAGTGCCCGTCTTGGGTTCTGCCTCATCCTGTTATTTACTTCACGGTCCCGGGCGGGATTGCTGAAATCTAATCCCGCAACCCGGATAGAACTTCATCGCCCCATTGTCTATTCTTATACCCCGGTCGGGTACGGGGGTATAGAGATATGTCTTTTCGCGGGTCGTGCCAGTGAACTTCATCATCAATTCGGTGCAGACTAACGTAACCCGCGGCAAGAACTGAATGTACTGCCCCGGAAAGAAATCTGCCGCGTGGGCGGTGCAGTCCTTGTTCACGTAGCGATAGTTGAAGGGCATCTTGTATTGCGGGCCTGCTACTGAACTGTGCAGACTGACGCCTGGGTGGATACTCTTGAGCATCATCTCATGTTCCCACGTGCCCTCGTCGTCTACCTGGAGGAGTTTGTCGATTTCATACCAGGCGTTGTCGTCGCTATCCCAGCCGTAGTTCATGTGATACTCAGGTGTATAGGTTCCGTGGTACCATTCACGCCAGCCGTCAAGAACGATCATATGCCCCAGAATCTCGTATTCAATCGGCTGATTGGCGCTTACGTACGCCTTGGCCATTTGCCACCACTCTTCCTGAGTATGATCGTCCCGGTCTGCGATTGCGCAATCACCATAATGCCAGGCCTCAAAGGCGGCCTCCATGTCGATCATAAACGCTCCCGATTGGCATCCGTCGTGGCAGTAATCCATGCCACAGGCCAAACCAATTGAGGAACACAACTCCGCCACGGCGTCGATGCACTCCGTCGTCGAATTCGTATCGACATGGTCGAGCATCAATGTCCAGTCTCTTCCTGGTGGCCACGACCAGTATCGCATGATCTGGGCGGCGGCCGTAGCAGTACAACCGACATTGCAGTTGTCCCTGGGACAATCGCCCGATCCAGCAGGCACCTGAAGGTTGTATGGAGGGCCCTGGTGCCAGTGCGAGCTCAAAAGGATTTCTTCCTCGATATAGTCTCGCTTAATGGCGTCTTTGGAAATCTCGTGCTGGAACTCCTCCGGCGATTTGGTGAGCAGTTTGAAACGTTCGGTCTGTGGGTTTGCCAGGATCGGTTCGATTTCCTCCAGTGTGATTTTGTCAACCGGACCGACCTGCAACTCTATCTCTCGGATCAAC
>CAZVUZ010000067.1:0-17295 GCA_964630485.1 uncultured Ignavibacteriales bacterium | reverse complement strand
CTCAGGTAGGGCTCAATAATGTTGTCGGTGAACTTAACGCCCAGATCCGGCCAGCCAGAGATGAACTCGATGTTGTTCCACTCGTCCTTGAAGCTGACCAGCTGCGAGTACAGTGCCTTGGTGTAGTTGCGCTCCGCACCGGCATAGGGCTCGTGTCGGAGTGGCAGGAGGTTGCTCTGTTTGTAGGCGTAAATCATGAAAGAAGAGTGTGGTTCCTTCTGTCCGGGAGGGTTGCCTCCGGAGCCGAGGTTGTTCGCGACCGAGGAATACGTGAAGCCGCGATCCAGCTTGAGGTCAATCGTGGAAGAGAAAGTGTAAAGGTCATTCTGAAACGACCACCGATCGAGGTTGCCGAAGCGCTTGTTGAAGTTTCGGTATTTGTATTCCAGTATGGCGCCGGCTTCGACGGCCGGAAAGGCAAAGGTCTTGACGCGTACGTTACCGGTCTCCTTCGTGTGGACATCGCGTCCCTTGACCTTGTGCTTCTTACCGTCCGGCGTGATGGTATGGGCTTCGAGGGCCTTGATCTTGTCCCCGTCCCAGTAATATATTTCGATGTCAGCGGCCTCGTCGGCTCCGGCCTGGTTGAAGACCTTTATTCGTACATGTCGGAACAGGGTTATGCCCTCGACGGTAATCTCGACCGTTCCCTTGTCGAAAAGAATGGCGGCATTGGCCTCCGGGTACAGGAGCGGCGGCTGTTTGGCCCACTCCTCGTCACTTATTTTCCCGAATTTTTGCGCTGCGGACGTTCCGCACAGAATCACGAAGGTCAGAAAAACCAACGTATACGATAGAAATCTGGTGGGGTACATACGTTCCTCCCTTATCTGAAAAATCCCCTTCGGAAGAAATTAAGACGTGTCGGGCTACAATGTCAAGTCAGAATCTGATCAATTGCCCGATGCCCAGGCCACAGATGGCAATGATCGATTGGTCTGTTGACTGAATACGGCTGGTTGATGGAATCTGTCGTCCTGGTGAGGAGCCGCGCGCGACTATTCTTCGAAGACGGCAACCGCCACGGCATAGTGCTCTTCGTGGCTGATGGATATGTGACAGCGCGCGCTTCCGATTTTGTCGCGCAGGGTTTCGTGCAACGAGAGACCCGGGCGGCCGTTGTCGTCGGCAAGGATCTCAATCGAACTGTATGGGGGGCGATCGGTAAGGTATTCACCGAGGGCCTTGATGACCGCCTCCTTGGCGGCGAAACGTCCGGAGAGAAACAGGACTTTGTCAAGGCGCTTCTCATATACCGCCATTTCGCCGTCGCCGAGAAGGCGCCGGACGAAACGGTCGCCGTGACGAGATACATTCCGTTCGATTCGGGCGGTTTCGACGATGTCGAGTCCTAACGACATTATCATGTGAGACTCCTCTCTGGGCGCCGTGAATACCGTTGGCAATCCATCAGCATACTATTAAATCGACTCGGTCAAGGCAACCATTATCAGAAAACAGTTGCGAAAAGATTTGTTGTCCCGGATATTGCTGATGTAAAAAATGTGTGGAGAGAGAAGCCGTTTGAAAATCTCTAACACCAGATCTTATGAAGGTTGTCTCTTCGTCGCTGCGTAAACGCCGTGACCCGTCGTTATGACGGCAGCGAATACTAAATGAGGCAAGTGGCTGTAAAAACCCTTTACCGTGTTTAACGGTGAGTATTTTCAAATTGCGCTCTCTCCTGCAAAATTTCAACCCGCCTTTTTGAGGCGGGTTTTTCTTTTGTTGCCAGACAGCGTTTCTCACCATAGCTTGCAATTGATTGGTCGGCTGATTCACCGATCGTGGCCATCATCGGCGGGCTGAGAAGCCTGTTCTTTAAACGAGGATTGGATATTATGCCGGATCTGAGTCCAGGACGCCAGTTGCGTATTTCAGCCCGAACGGCTAACTGCCTTTTGATGGGTCGGCCTATAACGGTCTCGTTCGAGATTACCTATAACTGCAACGCTCGGTGTAAACACTGCGATCTGGGTGACTATGTCAAAGAACCGCGCCTTGGCCCCGAGGTCTTTGGTCAGTGGATCGCGGACTTGCGGCCGGCCGTGGCCCAGGTGTCCGGCGGGGAGCCGCTTCTGCGCAAGGACGTGTATGATATTATTGCCGAAATGCGACGACGCGATCCGGTGGCGGTGTTCGTTATTACGACCAACTCGTCGCTTCTGAACGAGGAGAAATACCTGAAACTGCGGGCGTCCGGCATGGACCAGTTCTCGCTCTCGCTCGACTATCCCGATGAACGCCACAACGAGTTTCGTCAACTCAAAGGAAACTTCGAACATATTCGGGACCTTGTCGCCCGTATAGTGAAACACAATCACCGCGACATCGTCCTCGCCTGTGTCGTTCAGAGCGACAATTTCAGGGATCTGCCGCGCATGGCGGAACTTGCCAAAGAGTGGGGCGTAACGGTCAATTTCAGCACTTACAATTCCCTTCGCACCGGCGATGAGGACCTTCTGGTGCGCCGTCCCGACGATCTCGAAGAACTGCGCCAAATCGTCGAACGTCTGGTAGTTATGCAGGGACAGGGATATCCGGTGATGACCTCGCCCTGGACCATGCGGCAGATGATAAAGTTCTTCGCCGAAGGACGCCAGGCCAATTGCGGCGCCGGGAAGAAGTTCGCCATTGTCAATCCGTGGGGCAAGTTGACCCCCTGCGGGATGAATCGCGAGCACTACGACTCGCAGAAGGAACTGGTGCGCAAATTCTCGAAGCACAACAAATGCGAGAGTTGTTTTACCGCCATCAGGGCCAATTCCGAAAAATCGCCCTACCGTCTTCTTGCCGATGCCCTGAGAGTTGTCCGACAGGGTTAGCCGCCGGAGATCGCTTCAATTCGGAAGACCCAGGACACCCCACTCGACAACGGTGAAACCCTCCCGCTCGAACGGCGGCGTCGGCCGGGGAGGCTCGATCGCAACAGGCTTTGCCAACTCTTTCAGGATGAACAGCACTCGCAGCATCCGGTCCGGTGCCGGGGAAATATCCAGGGTCGTCGCCGCTGAGGCGTCTTGAGGGTAGACGGCCAGCCACGATACCGCACCGATAACCGGAATCCAGAACTCAACAAAGTCGTCGATCTCCCTTCCCACGAGTCCACAGTCCGTCAGCAGGCAGCGCCACTCGTTCTCAAGGTCGGAGCCGTCCAAAAGCCAGCCGTATCGGAGATTGTACTCAAAAGAGACTTCAGCCTCATAGAAAAGATACGGATAGGTGCCGTCGATCAAGCCGTTCGGCTCAGCTCGTACCGACCAGCCGCTGTTATAGGGCGGTTCGGAATCGATAATATTGCCGCCGGAGGGCACCCCTATTTTTATCGTAACGTCCGTTGCCTCAGACGGGTAGAGGTAGAGATATGGAGCCCGGACGACTTCCATAGCCCGGAAGGTAAGATCACGATAGTCCGTGAAACTGCCGTGGTCGATTACGAAGAAGGTGTCGGGATAAGTCATACTGATTTCGTAGCGACCGGCGGGCAGTCCGCCCAGGCCGAAACGTCCCTGAAAATCGGTTCGAACCTCCCATGACTCACCGCTTGGGGCCAGCACTATCAGAGTGGCGTCAGCGCCGACAATGTCGCCGTTGAAAATGTCACAGCCAAACACCGTCCCGGTAATTCCGTGTCCTCCGGCTGGGACACCGTCGAGGTCGACATCAATGACGTCACCGGAGTCGCAGTAGTATAATTCGGTGTAAAAACCCGCCGCTTCGGCGTAGATATACATCATGCCCGGCAGGATCGGGGCATGAAACTCGCCGACGCCAATCTGTACCGGCGCCTCCGTCTCGAGGACGACGGTCTCTACGAGGTCGCCGCTTGCGACCGAGTATACGGATAGAACGATGTCCGTGGCGACAGCTTCGACCGGGTCCGGGAATTCCGTCGGTTCGATCGGATTCTTGCTGTTACTACAGGCGGTGACGAGACCGAGGACGGCAAACGCCATCAGGCCCCGCATTAGAATGGTTGAAACTCGCATGACACTCCCCACTCACTTCAAAAGTTTGTCCGACGCATGTGTGACAGACTCCGGGCAACAGATACGCGGATGAGTTCTCAACTACAGCAGTTCAATATAGCTGTGTATAAAACTTGACGCAATAGGGACGAATTTGTTGAATTTGGTGGTCTGCCGCCTCGCCGGTGGCGATAGTGCGCCGCGAAGTTCGGGTTTGGTGACGCGGAGACCCCAGAGAAGTGTCAATCTACGTCAAGGGAGGTGAAATATGTCCAGCGGTATTTTCGGCATGCCTTCACGATATTTTTACATCGGCCTGGCGGTGATTATTGCCGGTTATGTATGTTTGCGGTTGCCGCCTGTGGAAGGGTTCGCAACGATGTCGCTTGCCCCCATCCTTCTGGTACTGGGATATGTTTTTCTCGTGCCGTTGGGGCTGGTACCGAGCCGTCGGCGGTCGGATAGAGGGGCGGCGTTATTCGGTGCCGCGAGACCTACCTGCCGGACGACCCTGAGGTTAACCGGGCTGGGTGTTTTTGTCGCAAGTTTCCTGGTTTACCTGATGACATTGTGGCCCGGCCCCGGCTGGTGGGACAGCGGCGGATATATCGTGTCGGCGCACGTCCTTGGTGTACAGACATCTCCGGGGTCGGTTCTCCTGGAGTATTTGGGGCGGCTCTTCCTGATGATGCCCTATGCCGTATTACCGGCCGTCAAGACCAATCTTATGACTGCAATGATAGTTTCCCTGGCGGTTACGACGGTCTATCTTACGGTCCTGCGCCTGCTTTCGATCCTGCGCTCGGACGGCGGCTTAAACGAAGTCGCGGCCATTGTCGCCGCTGCTGTTGCGGCCCTCACTTTCGCCTTTGCCGAAACCGTCTGGCGCCATGCGGTCTTTACTAACCCCTATGCCGTATCGCTTTTGGTCGCCGCTTTGATGCTCTATCTGGTGGTGCGGTGGTGGGAGGATCCGAGCGGTCCGGGAGCCGGCAACTTTCTGCTCCTGTTGGCGTTTTTGCTTGGCATGGATTTCAACGCCCATCGCTCCAATGTTCTCATAGCGCCGGTGTTTCTGCTTCTGATCCTTATTCGACAGCCGCGAATACTGCTGAACTGGCGTCTCTGGGGCGGCGGGGTGGCTCTGTTTGTTCTCGGCCTCTCCATGCAATTGACCAATATGTTCAGAGCCCAGCTGGAACCGGCCATGAATATGGCCGACCCCGACTCTCTTTCCGGATTGTGGGACTACCTGGCCCTCAAGCAAACCGGCGTCAACGTCTTCGGCACCGATCTTTTCCAGCGCAAGGGACCGCTCTGGGATTCTCAGATCAAGCACGAGTTCCTGCGCTACCTGGGTTGGAATTTTGTTGGCATCGATGCCGCCGGATCGGCTCTTGCCTGGCGCGCGCCCTGGGGCATACCGGCCCTCGCGGCCATAATCGGCCTTGTCTACCAGCTGCGCCGTCGCCTCCGGCTTGGACTTTTCTTCCTGGGCGCTTTCGTGCTCGTCTCGGGATTGGCGATTCTCTACCTGAACATTCCCGAGAACTACTTCCGCTACATGGACCGCCACTTTTTCCATGTCTACACCTTCATAGTCCTGTGGGCGGGAGTCGGTTGCTATTTCGTGATCGCGGCGACCCCGAAACTCCTCGCTTCGCGACCGCGCCTCGGTCTGTCCGCAGGTGTATTGACGGCGCTGGTGATCGCGGCTTTAATGCCATGCGGCACGCTCCTGGCAAATTACGGCCGCAATGATATGAGCAACAATTACTCGGCGTACGACTACGGCCGCAATATGCTCGACAGTTGTCGCCCGGGGGCTATCCTCATCACCGCCGGGGACAACGACACCTTCCCGATATGGTATCTTCAGGAGGTCGAGGGATACCGGCCGGACGTTATCTGTCTCAATCGGCCCCTTCTCAATACCCCGTGGTTTCTCGCCACGGTCTCGAAATATCGACCCGACATTCCCTGGACCATCACGGTCGATTCCATCGAACAGCTAAAGCCGCGTCTGGCTCCGGACACGCTTATTACCCTGCCCGGCATCTACCCGGACACCGTTATACAGACCGTAAGGGTTCCAACCGAGGCGGGTGATTACGATCTGGTCTGCGACCAGGTGCTGGTCAATATCCTGATCGCCAACAACTGGCAACGCCCGGTCTATTTCTCGGCCGGATTCGGTTCCCGACTTCCGATCGGACTGGGCGATCACGCGCGCATGGAAGGTTTGGTCTCGCGCATCGTCCTTGAGGAGAACGCCACCGCCGACCGCCAACCTATATTGTCTAACCTGCTAAAAATTTACCATTACCGGGGCTGGACGGAGGGGAACAACATTGACCGAACCGGCCTGACCATGACGCCCAACTACAAGATGTCCTTCGCCATGCTGGCGATGGAACTCCGAGAGACCGATCCCGCCATGGCCGACAGTCTCGAACAGAAATTCCTGGCGCTGTGGCCGGAGACCGGGGGAATTGTGAATTGGCTGCAGGAAATGAGACGCCGTCGCGCGGGCGGATAACGGCTGTGGGGTATGAAAAAAAGGAAGCCGGTTGAAGAAACAGCCTCGTAACATCCTTATCACCGGCGTGCCGGGAGTGGGGAAGACCACTTGCATCCGGCGCGTCTGCGACCTCATGGCGGATTCCAACGCCGTCGGGTTTTTCACCCAGGAGATCAGGGAAGGCGGGGTTCGGCGGGGATTCCAACTCGTCACACTCAACGGCCGCCGGAGCCTTTTGTCCCATGTCGACCTTGACGGCCCCGACCGGGTCGGAAAATACGGCGTCGATGTGACGGATCTGGAGCGGTTGCTTGATTCGATTGCGTTTTTCGATCCCGGTATTGACATGATTGTGATCGATGAAATCGGGAAAATGGAATGCCTGTCCTCGAAATTCACCTCCCTTTTGCGGCGCCTTTTCGATGCTTCCGTGATTGTCTTGGCCAGTGTCGCCAGGAAGGGAAGCGGGGCTATCGCAGAGGTGAAAGACCGGGGAGATGTGATTCTGCTGGAAATAAATCGCGGCAATCGTGAGCACCTGCCGTCAGATATCGTCAAACTGCTGAGTGGACTGGCGGGCAACGGGTCCCAAAAGGGGCTCTAGCCCCTCGAATTTTCCGATTGCCTTTTGCACGGCCATAGTATAAGATTTCTGCCATGACACAACCCAGGATAAATCTATCGAAGTACCGGGGCAAGATTATCGCCATCGACGGCCCCGCCGGGAGCGGAAAATCAACTACCGCCCGGCTTCTGGCAGATCGGCTGGGGTTTACCTATGTCGATACCGGAGCCATGTACCGGGCGCTGACGTGGTTTGCCCTTGAAAACGGTATCGAGCCCTCGGCGGGGGACAAACTGACGGCGGTGTCGCGAAAGGTGCCGCTGGAGCTCAGAAACGACAACGAGCATAATCTCGTTTTCATAAACGGGGTGGATGTCACCGAACTCATACGCACCCCCGAGGTGACTTTGCACGTTTCCGAGGTCTCGGCCCACAAGGGGGTCCGCGAGGCCATGGTGGAACGCCAGCGCGAACTGGCCCGCGACGGTTCGGTGGTGGTCGAGGGACGGGACACTACCACCGTCGTGTTTCCCACGGCCGATATAAAGATCTACCTCGATGCCAGTGTGGATGAACGCGCCCGGCGACGTCTGCTTGATATGGCCCGATTGGGCGTCACGACGACCCTGGAGGAGCAGGAGGCCGATATCCAACGGCGCGACAAGCTCGATTCCGAGCGAGCCCACGCTCCCCTGCGCAAGGCTCCGGGAGCCTTCGTGGTCGATACGAGCAACATGACGATCGAGGCCCAGGTCGAGCATATCCTTTCTCTGTTGAAATCGGTCGTGAAATAAAAATGTCATTCACCTACCGGATGGGCTGGCTGCTGGCGAAACTCCTCACCAGGATCGTTTTTCGGGGCCGGATTACCGGGCGGGAGAATCTTCCTTCGCAGGGAGCATTCATCCTGGCCAGCAACCACACTTCATATTACGATCCACCCTTTGTCGGATGCTGGACCCACCGACTGCTCTTTTTCATGGCAAAGGAAGAGCTATTCAGGAACCGGCTTTTTGGAGCCATCATTCGCAGTACCAACGCTCTGCCCCTGCGGCGGGGGACGATCGACCGGCGAGCGCTGGAGATGAGCCTCGAGCAATTGAAACAGGGGCATGGCCTGACGATTTTCCCGGAGGGCACGCGCTCGAAAGGAAGTGGCTTTCTCCCGCCCAAAGCGGGCATTGGCATGATCGCCCGCAGGGCCGGTTGCCCCATCGTACCGGTCTATATCCACGGTTCCGACCGCCTCACGGCCTGTTTCTTTGGCCGCGAAAAGCTCTCTATCACCTACGGCGAGCCGTTTTCAAGCGAATGGGTAAAGTCTTTTTCGGATGATAAGGGTGGTTATACCGGCATCGCGCAGGCGGTGATGCAACGCATCGGCGAGCTCCGCGATCGCGCGCCGGGGGTAAAGACCTTGACCGATAATTCCGATAAATAAGCGAGTCATTTTTCGGAAAAAAGCGCTTGTGATTTTTCGAAAAATGCTTACATATAGGGGCTGTCGATAATTCAGCCCGCTGTCTTCTCGCAGCCCTCCGGTGGTTTTCCTTCGGGAAAAATCAAAAACCGTCGGAGTTCCTATAAGGAGGTTCTCTTTAAGAACATGGCCGAAGCCAAAAACCCCGCAGCTAATACTACGGCTGCCAAACCATCCAAGCGCAAGGCAGGGGCCGCGCGCAAAACCGCCAGAACCAAAACCAAACTCGTCAAGACCTCAGCCGTTGCCAAGACGGAAAAGGCCGCCGTCGAGAAGAAGGCACGTGAGCGCATTCTCACCGATCGCCACAAGCGAATGCTTGAGAAGGCTGCCGTCCGGGCTCAGATGCCCGCCGCGGAAGCTCCGCCCGATGTCGAGGCGGTAAAAATCACCGACGTCTCCGGCGTCGTTTATGACCTGCCCGATTGGGAGGCCATGGTCGAGATGTATGACTCGACCATCAAGGACATCAAGGAAGGCGAAGTCGTTGCCGGTACCGTCATGGGAGTCACCCGTGACGATATCATTGTCGATGTCGGCTTCAAGTCCGAGGGGATAATCCCCATCACCGAGTTTCCCACCCCTCTGAATATTTCGGTGGGTGAAAGTATTGAGGTCTTTCTCGAGCAGATCGAGGATTCCAACGGTCAGCTGATTCTGTCCAAACAGAAGGCCGACTTCATGCGCGTCTGGGATAAAATCCGTGAAGTGCATGACAGCGGAGACCAGATCGAGGGTTGCGTCGTGAGGCGTATCAAGGGCGGTTTGGTCGTCGATATCATGGGTGTCGATGCCTTCCTTCCCGGGTCACAGGTTGCATTGCGCCAGGTGCCGGATTTCGATGCCCTGATCGGCGAGATGATGAGCGTCAAGATCATCAAGATCAACAAGAGTCGCCGCAATATCGTTATCTCCCGGCGCATCGTGCTCGAAGAAGAGCGCGAGTCCATGCGGGCCTCGTTGCTCAGTGAAATCGGTGTCGGCCAGATCCGCCAGGGTGTGGTCAAGAACATTACCGATTTCGGTGTCTTTATCGATCTCGGCGGCGTCGATGGCCTGTTGCATATCACCGATATGTCATGGGGCCGGATTCGCCATCCTTCCGAGATGGTCAACCTGGGTGAAAAGATCGATGTCAAGATCCTCGACTTCGATGATCGGACTTCGCGTATTTCCCTGGGCCTGAAACAGATGACACCGTATCCGTGGGAAAACATCGAACAGAAATATCAGCTTGGCAAGAAGGTTGTCGGCCGCGTGGTTTCTATTACCGACTACGGCGCCTTTGTCGAACTCGAGAAGGGTGTCGAGGGGCTGATTCATATTTCCGAGATGTCCTGGACGCAGCATATCAAGCATCCGTCCAAGATCATGAACGTCAACGACCAGGTTGAGGCTGTGGTTCTCTCCGTCGATAAGGAGAACGAGAAGATCTCACTGGGTATCAAGCAGATGGAGCCCGATCCCTGGACGACCATTGAAGAGAAGTACCCCGTCAATAAGATCGTCTCGGGCAAAGTCCGCAACCTGACCGCCTTCGGCGCCTTCGTCGAACTCGAAGAAGGTATCGACGGTCTCGTTCACATATCCGACATGTCCTGGACCCGCCGCATTCAGCATCCCTCCGAAGTGATGCGCAAAAGCGACAAGGTCGAGGTCAAAATCCTCAAGATCGACCACGAGAACCGCCGGATCTCCCTGGGCTACAAGCAGCTCAGCGAAGATCCCTGGCCGGAAATCTCCCGCAAGTATGCCGTTGGCACCGATTGCCTGGGTGTTATCACCAAGGTGATGGACCGCGGTGTGCTGGTTGATCTCGATGGCGAGGTCGAGGCCTTCGTCCCGACCGCCCAGCTCGGCCAGAAGGACATGGTCGATCCCTCCACGGCTTTCACCGAGGGTGAATCGATCCCGCTGCAGGTTATCGAACTGGATAAGAGCCAGCGCAAGGTCGTCCTCAGTGTACTCGCCTATTACAAGAAGCGCGAACGTACCGAGCTCGAAGACTTCCTCGCCAAGCACCAGCCGGGCTCGTCGGCCATGGCCGATGCCATGCCCGATGAACTGAAGGCTGCTGCCGAGGCACCGACCGAAGAAGCTCCCGCCGAAACCGAGGCTCCGGCCGAGGAAGAAGCGCCGGTTGAAGTGGCGGAAGCTCCCGCCGAAACCGAGGTTGCCGCCGAGACAACTGAGGAGACGCCGGCCGAGGAAGCTCCGACGGAGCCGACCGACGATAATGAAGAGAACAAAGAGTAGCTCCGGCTGCTTGATTGAATATCTCGTAAAGCCCGGTGGTCGCACAGACCGTCGGGCTTTTTTATGTTCCTTAGAATAATCACATGGGTACGGAAACCCGGAGCTTGCCCACCGCCCTTAGAACTATTATTCTGCCGCCGCCAGCGGCTACTGGCCGAATAAGCGAAAGTGCGTTGCCCCGAACGATTTTCAGGCACAACCTCCGGGTTCGCGCTGTTAAAGTGAGCTAAAAGACCATGCCAGAACTTCCAGAAGTAGAAACCGTCGTCCGGGGACTCCGCGACACCATCGTGGGGGAAACCATAGCACGGGTTATTATCAACGCCCCGCCCGCAACAATTGTATTAAGCGATTCTCTGAAATCACAGGGGTTTGAGGGGGCCCTCAGGGGGCGGCGCATACGGCAAATCGACCGGCGCGGTAAAAATATCCTGATCCGACTTTCCGACAGTGTTACCCTCTGGGCCCATCTGAAGATGACCGGGCATTTCTTCTGGTTACCGCAGAGCGTGCCGGTCGGGAAGCATGACCTGGTGGTGTTCGATTTCAAGTCGACCCTGGCCGGCCGCAACGGTGACAATCTCAACCTTCGCTTCAATGACTACCGTCGCTTCGGGCGCCTGCGTCTTTTCCCCGATGATGAACTATGGGAGCAACCCGGGCTCAAATCTCTGGGTCCGGAGCCGCTGGAGGTCTCGGCCGAGGACTTCGCCGCCCGGTGCCTGTCCACACGCCGCATGATCAAACCGGCCCTCCTCGATCAGTCTTTCATCGCCGGACTGGGAAATATTTATGCCGATGAATCGCTCTACAGCTCGCGCATCCATCCCCGGCGGCTTACGTCCTCGCTCTCGCGGCGCAAACTCGTCGAATTACACGGACATATCCGGCGATTGCTGAAAAAGTCGATTCGCCTGATGGGGACCACGGTTGACAGCTACAGCGGCGTCAACGGTCAGCGCGGGAGTTTTCAGAAGTACCTGGAGGCCTACGGTCGCGAGGGCCAACCCTGTGGCTTTTGCGGTCGTGATATTGTCCGTGAAAAAATCGGTTCGCGTTCGGCGCATTATTGCCCGCGTTGTCAGCGGGCGCCGTCAGCCGCGAAGTAGTCCCTGCCGGGCGGTTATTCCCCGCCCAGGGAACCTATCAGTACAAACCCACCGACCAGCAGAAGCACGAAAGCGATGGCCAGCCAGTTGAAGTATTTGTCGATAAACAGCTGGATGCGATTGCCGTGTTTCTTGTAGAGCAATCCGATAATACCGGCGACCACGAAGAAGCGCAGGGTGCGGCTTATGGCGGAGGCGACGACGAAGGGAATAAAGCTCATCTCAAAAAAACCGGCGGCAATGGTGAAGACCTTGTAAGGAATGGGAGTGAAGCCGGCGATACCGACGGCCCACGGCCCGACATGAAGGCCCCAGACTTCTTTTTCGTTGAACCAGTACTGGGCTTGCTGCAGGAGTTCCTTGGGATTGGTCCCCGAGAGCGAGGCAGTGATGGTCATCATTTTCTCACCGATGATGTCAAAGGCATAGTTGCCGATGAGGTATCCCAGGACGCCGCCGATTATCGACCCCGCCGAACACACCAGCGCGAATTTGGACCACTTACGATAGGCGCCCATGCACAGGGCGATGAGCAGGGCGTCCGGCGGTATAGGGAAAAACGAAGCCTCGGCCAGCGACAGAAAGAAGAGAGCCGTCAGGGCATGTTTGGATTCGCCCCAGCGAAGGACCCAGTCGTAAAGCGAGCGTGACCAGCGCAACGGTGCCTGCAAAACAGATATTATCATGTGCCATTGTTCCTGCGGCTTGACTTCTTCTTGTGCGGTTTCTCGAGCTTAAGTCGCGACAGGCGGTTGTCTATCAACTCCAGGATGGTGATTTTCATGTCGGCGATGGTGACCGTCTCGTTCTTTTTGGGCAAATGTCCCAGGTGGTCGAAGACCAGACCGGCCAGGGTGTCGACATTTTCTTCCGGCAGGTGGCTGTCCATCAATTCGTTAACCGCCCCCGGCCACACCGAGCCATCGGCAAACGCCACCAGGTCCGAGTGCTTTACGAGTTCCGAGGATCCGGCGTCGTCTTCATCCTGGATTTCTCCGACCAGCTCTTCGATAACGTCCTGCAGGGTTGCAATTCCGGCGGTCCCGCCGTATTCATCGAGGACCACAGCCAGCTGACCCTTCTTGCGGCGGAAGACGCCCAGCAGTCGCGACAGCGGCATCGAGTCAGGCACGAAGGTCGGTTTGCGAATGAGATCGTGAAGAACAATGAGTTTGGGGTCGAGCCGCTGTAAGATCAGATCTTTCGTGTATAGGACGCCGACGATATTGTCGATCGTGTTCTCGAATACCGGGTAGCGGCTGTAGCCGTGCTCGATGACGGTGTCGATGACGGTCGTGGGGGCCGAGTTGAGGTCGATGGCCTCGACGTCGGTCCTTGGGGTCATGGCCCGCCGCACCGTGGAATCGGCAAAGTCAAACACCGAGTGAATCAGTTTTTCCTCGGTCTCGTCGAATACGCCTTTTTGGCGTCCTTCGAATATCATGAGGTTGATCTCGTCCTCGCTGACCGTGTTATCATTGCCGTCGGCGCTGACACCGAGCAAGCGGACGATCAGGTTAGCGGCGCCGCTCAGTGCCGAAGAGATGAATGATGTCAGTTTGATGAAGATGGTTATCGGCCGGGAGACATAGCGGGCATACCTCTCAGGAAAGGACAGGGCGAGATATTTGGGAACCAGTTCTCCGAGCACCACGGTGGTGACGGCGATGGCGACGGTGACGATGCCGATGGCCAGCGGCCCGGCCGCGGCGGCAATGGCCGCGACGGATACGTCCGCCAGCGTAGCCTCAAGCTTCTTGACTATTGTCACGCCGCCGAAGACGCCTGCCAGAGTGCCAATCATTGTGATCCCGACCTGAATCGTAGCCAGAAATTTGTCCGGCTTCTGGTGCAGTGCAACAGCTTTGCGGGCGCCGCGTTTACCCTGATCAACTTTCTCGTGGAGTTTGCTGCGGCGGCTGGCGATGATCGAGAACTCGGACATGGCAAAAAAGCCGTTAGCCAGAACCAGAACCAGGATAGCCGCCATTTCAATTATCAGCTCGGTATCCATGGCCCTCCGGTGATGTCCCCCTCGGATTCGAGCGATAACGGAACGTCGGGTTTGTCGCTGTGTTCGCTATCCTGCATAGTTGTGATAAGGCGCTTCCTGCGCCATTTTTTGAAGTCTTTCGATACGCTTTTCCACCGGCGGATGCGTTGAAAACAGGGATGACAGGCCTTTCCCCGAGAGCGGATTGACTATCATCAGGTTGGCCGTGGCCGGTCGGCTGTCGAGCTTCATGCGCACCGGTGACCGATGCAACTTGCCCAGGGCCGACGCCAGCGCCAGCGGCTTACCGGTGATGTTTCCCCCGGCTTCATCGGCGCGGTACTCCCGGCTGCGGGATATCGCCATCTGAATAAGCATTGCCATCAAAGGCCCTACGATAGCGGCCACGAGCAACCCCACGCCGCCGCCGCGATCATTGTCGCGGCTGACACCGCCGAAAATAGCTCCCCAGCGCGCAATCGACGCCAGGATGCCGATGGCCCCTGCGAAGGTCGCCGCGATTGTGCCGATGAGCATGTCCCGGTTCATAATGTGAGCTATTTCGTGGCCGATAACACCCTCGAGTTCATCCTCCGTAAGCAACTCCAGCAATCCCTCGGTGGCCGCCACCGCCGCGTGTTCCTTGTTGCGGCCGGTAGCAAAGGCATTGGGACCCTTGGTTGGGACGATATAGACCGCTGGCATTGGGATCATTGCCTGGGTCGTTACCCGCTTGACAACCCGATAGAGTCTGGGGTGGTCGGCTTCGGTTACGGCCCGGGCGCGGTACATTTTCAGCACCAGCTTGTCGGAATACCAATAGCTGAAAAGGTTCATCCCCGTCGCCAGGACGAAGGCCAGGATCATACCGCCCTGGCCGCCGACGAGGTAACCGATCCACATGAAGATCACCATCAGGGCGACCATCATAAATGTAACTTTCAGTGTATTCATAACAACTTGTCAGTCTTTAATCTAAACCATAGCCGTCTAAACTGCCAGCAATTTTCCTACACTGTCATATATGTCGCATGGAGGAGAAAGTTCCCGCACCGGGCATTCCGGTGCGGGAACCTGATTACTTTCTGATCCGCTTCTTCTTGGAGCGCCCGAAAGACTGTTCGGTCGTGGAGAATTCGACCTGGAGTTCCGGGGCTGGTGGCGGAGAAGACTCGCCTTCTTTCTTCTCGGCCGCCTTGGCGGCCTTGAGGGCGGCGCCTCTTTTGGCCGGCCGACGGCCAAAAGATTTCGGGGCGTCTTCGGGAGCCTCATCTTTCGGTGTCTCACGCGGCTGAGCTTCCGGCGTTTTCTCCGGGGTTTCTTCGACCTTGTTCTGTGGTCGCACCGCCTGCGTTGGTTCCGCTTTGCGTGGTTCTTCCACTGCGGGTTTGGCCACCGTAACTACCGGCGATTCAACCTTCTCACTCGCCTGTCCCGAACGCTCGTCATCGGAGAAATAGTCGATTTGCGGGTAGTCCCTGGGGCTATCCTCGGCCGGCTTTGGCGGCTGCGGGGCTTCAACCTTGTCCGGTGTGAAACGGGCCTTATCGACGCCTGTCCTCATTGCGGCCAACTGGGCGGCAATACGCTTGCGCTCGCGCTCGATGGTCTCGCTCCTTATCTCGTCGGGACCCGGCGCCGGGGTCGGTTTTTCAACCGGTTTCGACTCGGCCACTATCGGTTTCGACTCTGCCACTATCGGTTTCGACTCGGCTTCGATCGGTTTCTGGGCCCTCTCACGTATGGGTCTTTCCCGGACCGGGCGTTCGCGGGTTGGCCTTTCACGAGTCGCTCTTTCACGAACCGGCCTTTCGCGATCTCTCGGGTTCCTGCGGTCGGCGGGTCCGCTCTGCCCACTCTTGCGGGGAGTAAACTTCCGCGGCTCTGGCTTCCTTGTATCAGTTCGGTTTTGCCCCTGATCGGAATCTTCGCTCGGTCCGTACGCCATGTCACTGCCGGCGGGGACATCAAAGGGCGAGGCCTGTCTGTTGCTTTGACTCGCTCCCACTCCGTTAGGCTTGCTTTCGAAAGGTTTAGGAACCGGCTTGCGATCGGTCGGTCGGCCGTTGGGGCGGCTTGAGCGCCGATCAGTCCGTTCGCCGTCACGGGATCGTCCCCGACGGCTATCGCGCTGGTTGTCCCGCCGTGACGATCCGCGGTAGGACGGACGATCGCTCCTGCGGCTGTCACGATCGCGAGTTTGTGGTTTCCGGTCGGCTCGGTCACGAGTGACGGGGCGGCGCGCAGTCGACGAATCAAGGCGACTTTCGATAATGCCTGCGCCAACGGCGTCACTCCAAACATTCACCGCCGCCCGACCGCGGTCAACCAGCCAGTCGGCGGCGACCAGCAACCCAAGGCCGGCGAAAGAAGCTTCCGGAAAGCCCAGGGTGCCGAAAACCACGACCAGGATCAGCGGACCCGCCATTGGCACCCCGGCAACACCAATGGACGCCACCACGGCGATCAGCCCGACCAGAAGCATCTGGAGAATCGAAAGATCGAGCCCAAAAGCCTGGGCGACAAACATGGCCGCGATGACGACATAAATGACCGTTCCGTCAAGATTCATGGTCGTGCCCAGCGGCAGGACTATGGACGCCGAGCGGTTGTCGACCCGGTTGTCGTCAACGACGTTGTTGTACGTCACCGGCAAAGTGGCCGCCGAGGAACCGGTTCCCAGGGCGGTGAAAATGGCCGGCAGGACGTTGCTGAAGTACTCCACCGGCGAGCGTCCGGAAAGAAACTTCAGCGCCAGGGGCAGGATCACGAAGAAGTGAACCCCGAAGGCGATCGCGATTGCCAGGAGGTAATACCCCAGGCTGCTGAGCATACCGGTTGAAAGGAGGGTGCCGTCGGCGACGGCCGCCCCTACCAGGAAGAACAGGCCGATCGGCGCCACATAGATAACCAGCCGCACGATACGCAGCATAGCTTCCTGGAAAGACCTGAAGAATTCAACAAGTATCCGGCGGCGATTCCCCATACTGGTGAGGACCCCGCCGAAAAAGAGCGCGAAGAGGATTATTCCGAAATAGCTGTCGTTGATCATGGCCACCAAATTGCTGCCCGGAATCAACTGCGTGAGAACCCCGCCGGGCTCGGCCATTTTCATCCGGGCGATTTGCTCGGGAACATGGCCGACCGCTGCATCGGCGGCATAGCCGGGCGTGATAATCGCTACCACGACCAGGGCCAGGACGGCCGCCACAGCCGACGTGGCCAGGAAATAGATCAGCGTCGAACCCACCGTGCGGCCGGCGTTGAGGGCGCTGCCCAGAGCTGTGTAGACCGCGGGCAGAACGACGAGAACATCGATGCCCTGCGTCACGAGGTCTTCAATCTGGGAGACCTGGTTGGAAGCGGTCGCGTTGGCGTCGGTAACGGCAACCTTGCAGCCTGC